>JAFQPF010000196.1 GCA_017411885.1 Clostridia bacterium | reverse complement strand
TTTAACCAATTATTCACAAAAAGTTTGTTAATTTTTATTACTCAGTCGAGCAGATAATCTACCTCTCCGGTCAAGATAGCTATAAGTCCTTTATATACAACCTCGGGGCTTTTGTCAAAATGATACATCATAATATCAAGAAGCTGCTTTGATTCAACACTCAGGTTGATCTGCATGATCGGCTCGTCCTTTTCGGCGATCTCGCACTTCATCATATACTTATCCTTGCCGATAAGCTCGCTTTCGCATTTTATCTGCGAGCCCCTTTCCTTGAAGGACAAAAGTCTGAGCGCGCTTCTTAAGCTCTTCTCTCTTATGATGTTCATTATATTGCTCTGAAGCTCGCTTACTACAAGCTCACCGTTTTCGGTTATCTCATAGCTCGGAACACCGTTTTCAACCTTTTCGGTTATGCTTCCGCTGTCGATAAGCTCGGCAAAGCAGGATGCAAAATCAAAGTAATTCACAAATCCGTCCTGCACGGATATTTCACTGACCGTTGTAAAATCAAGCGGCCTGTGCAGATTTTTCATAAGGTATAGTATAAATATTTTTATATCGTTGGAATCGGTAAGCGGTGCTTGCACGCTGATCCCTCCTTTGTATAAAGTGAAAAACAATGCCGAAAGAGCTTTTGCTCTTTCGGCATCGCCAATATGCCAATAATATTATTCTTCTTCGGGAAGATACTTCTTATAGTTCTTCATATTAAGCTGATCGAAGAGCTTACCGCCGAAGTAATCAAGCTTCTGACCGGAAATAACCTTCTTGTTGATAAGGTAGTAGTCCTGATTGAACACTACGGGGATAACGGGCATATCCTCTGCAAGCTTAGCCTCTGCTTCGTGGAGATATGCGCTTGCATCCTTTCTGCTTTCAGCAGCGTATGCGTTTTCGATGATCTCGTTGTATTCATCGCTGTCATAGCCGGATACATGAGGTACGATATCATAATTATCATTCTGCATATCGATTCCCATGCCCGAGAATGTCGAAGCGTAGGAAGCAAATGCGTTGAATGCATCCTTGGAAAGCATCTGATAATCGATTGCGAGGATATCGTAATCGCCGTCGCGGTAAGCGTTGGAGAACTGCTTTGCATTCTTGAACGCCTTTGTCTTTACCTTGAAGCCGAGTTCACCCCAAGCCTCTGCCGCATATTCTGCGATAGCTGTCTCTGTGGGGCTGTCAAGATGCGAAATCGTAAATGATCCGCCCTTTACCTTTGCGGAGCTGAGAAGTGCCTTTGCACCTTCGATATCAGCATTCGGGGAAATCACGTTTCCGCCGTTCTTTCTGAAGCTGTCCTTTGCGCTCTTATCGCTTGTCATAGCGGGAACAAAGCCTGTTGCAGGCTTTGCAAATACTACAAGCTCTGCGATAGCTTCGCGGTCAAGCGCCATTGAAAGCGCCTTTCTTACCTCTGCCTTTGCAAGGATATTGTTATTGCTGTTAACTACGTAGGTATGTACCGAGGGTACGTCTGTAGCGTTTGCCTTCTTCTTATAATCAGCGCGGTTTTCAACCGGCATATCGCCGAGATAGAAGATATTACCTGCTTCAAATTCAGCAAGCTGCTCTGCAGGATCAAGCTTCATATTTACGTTGATCTTATAAGGCTTTACGTACTTATCAAGATTATCTCTTTCCTTATCGCGGAAATAGTAGGTGTTACGCTCAAGAGTAAAGCTCTTGCCGTATTCAAGGCCCTTGACTGCGAAGGGACCGCTTGCAACCATTGTAGATGAGGATGTTGCCCAGCTGTCATAACGTGTTACAACGTCCTCACGGAGCGGAACGAGTGCAGGGCTTGCAAGACGCTCGATAAAGCGGTCGTAATCGGTTTCGCCCTCAAAGCGGATCTCGAATACGTAGTTACTTACTGCGGCAATACCGAGGTCATCAACCGAGCAATCGCCGTTCTTAACGGCGCGTGCGTTCTTTATATCATAAAGAAGCGAAGCCGCGGGGCTGTCGTACTCGGGATCGAGCACGCGCTTCCATGCGTATATAACATCGTCTGCTGTGAGGTTTCTTCCGTCACTCCACATAGTCTGCTCAAGAGTGATAAACATCTTATCCTCTTCAAGTCTTTCGTCAAATACGATCTCGTATTCCTTCATAAGCTCGTATTCAACCTTGCCGTCGTCGTTAAGCGAAACAAGGCCTGAGTATATAAGATTGAAAATCTTAGCCGTGCTGTCGTCGATAAGCGTATATCCGGGATCAAAATCTCTGATCTCGTTAGTGATATAAGCGCTGATCTGTGCACCCTTGTCTACCGCGTCGGGAGCTATTCCGCCGCAGCCTGCAAGAGAAAGCGCAAGCATAAGAAGAGCGAGTATCAACGATAATGTTTTCTTCATGGTTAAAAAGACTCCTTTTCTACTCCGCCGGACAGCGGAGGCATAAGCAAAATGCTATGCTTACAACACCGGTTGCAAACATACTGCATTAATTATAACACAGATTTCCGGCATAATCAATCACGAAAATAATAATAAAAAAAGATTATTACATATGCACAATACACGCCGCAAAAAATTGTAAAAAACTCACAATTCTATTTAGGCTTTCCGGTATCAAAAAATCATTTGCAGGACATACTAATTAAAATTTTACACAACAAAGGAGCAACACATGGACAACCGTTTCAGATACAAGCGCACAGACCTTGCAAGTGAATGTAAAACCGAGGATATTGTAAGCGGAACGAGCCACAACGGCATCGTTTACACCGAAAAGGATATTGACGGCTTTAAGCTTTCATTGCTCGACATTACCGACAAGCGCGGCGAAGATATAATCGGCAAGCCTGTCGGTCGCTACGTAACGGTAGACGTAGGCAAGGTCTGGACCATGAGCGATACCGGCTTTGAGACCTGCACTTCTCTTTTATCAGACCAGCTTTCTCAGATGCTTGCGCGCACAAACGGTGGAAATGCCCCTGAAAACGTACTTGTCGTCGGGCTTGGCAACCGATATATCACCTCGGATGCTCTCGGTCACGAAACTTTGAAAAACGTTATAGTGA
>JAFQPF010000195.1 GCA_017411885.1 Clostridia bacterium | reverse complement strand
TTAAGTGATATTACTTTGTTGCAAGGTAATCGTTGATCTTGGCAACGAGCGCTTCAGCGTCTGTTCCGTGAACGGCGCAAGCGGCTTCGATGCTTTCACCTCTTGCAGAGGGGCATCCGAGGCAGTGCATACCTATTTCAAGGAAGAACTGAGCAGTTCCGCGGTCAAAATCAAGAACGTCACCTATGATTGAATCCTTGGTTACTTCCATTGTATTTCATCCTTTCTTAGTATTTCACTTATAATTATATCCGTTTTATATCAATAAGTCAATAAGATTTTGTTAACTGATTGAAATCGAAGATAAAATTTTTCGAAAAGTTGCAAAATTGCATATTTAATCAAAAATGCATCTTGAAGTTTGGTTTGCCTTGTGATATACTGTGACTGTAGGGGCAAGTGGTCGCCTTGTTCCGGAAAGAAAAATGTCGCTAAGCGTCAGAACGGAGAAGTATATGGATTGTGTTTTTTGTAAAATTGCTGCGGGAGAAATACCGTCAACCAAGGTTTTTGAAAATGAGAAAATTCTCGCGTTCAAGGATCTTAACCCTCAGGCACCGGTACACATTTTGGTAATACCGCGTGAGCATATTGCCTCGGCAGATGAAATAAACGAAAATAACGCCGGCATTGTTGCTGAAATATTTGCCAATATTCCGAAGATCGCTGCAGAAGCTGGACTTGCGAATGGCTATCGCATCATCACTAACATTGGAGAAAACGGATGCCAGTCGGTAAAGCATATGCATTTCCATATTTTAGGCGGCGCAAAGCTTGCAGAAAGGATGTGCTGAAATGGGATTTATTTCCGACGAGCTTGAAAAAAGAAAGCTTCCCGCACTTCCCGAAATGGATAAGGACGACTTTGAAAAAACAAGAAAAGAAATAGTCGAGCTTTTAAGCGAGCATATTTACGGCTACGGACCCAAGCGCGAGTACGGTGTTATAAGCGGTGAAATAGTCCGTAAGCAGGAGGGTGCTTACGGCGGTGACAAGATCATAGAGGATCACAAGATAACCGTCGATACCCCCAAGGGACCGTATGATCTGTATGCTTTCGTTACACGCCCGAAGAGCGATAAGCCGGTGCCTCTGTTTGTAATACATCATTTCCCCTACGTTACCGGCGGATACAGAAACGGACAGGTGGATTTTCATCCCAAGAGACCCTGCCGTATGAGACTTCCCGACGAGGAGATCGTGGACAGCGGATGCGCTATCGCTGTGCTTTATAACAAGGATATAACAATAGACTGGAATGATTTTGACGACGGAATTGCCGCTAATTTCGGACGCAACGATACGGGCGAATGCTCGTGGGGAAAGATCGGATATTGGGCATGGGCGGCAAGCCGTGTGCTTGACCATCTTTATACCTATGATTGCTATGACAAGAGCCGTATATGCGTTGTCGGACATTCGCGTATGGGTAAGACATCCTTGTGGACAGGCGCGCAGGATACGCGCTTTACACACGTTATTTCAAACGATTCGGGCTGTTCGGGCGCGGCGATAACACGCGGAAAGGTTGGCGAAAAGACAGCGGACATATGCGGAATATCGCATTGGTTCTGCAAGAATTATCAGAAATATAAGGGCGAAGAAGCGACCGAAAAGATGCCGTTTGACCAGCACTATCTGCTTGCGGCTATGGCGGGCCGTAAGCTTTACGTCGGTTCTGCAAGTGAGGATACCTGGGCAGACCCATACAGCGAATATCTTGCCTGCCACGCGGCATCTCCTTACTTTGAAGCACTCGGTGGGAAGGGCTTTATTGCGCCCGACCGTTTGCCCGAAGCAGGGGAAGAGTTCCACGAGGGAGATATTCAGTATCACTTAAGACCCGGCTCCCACGCTATGAACAGATACGATTGGTTAAGGTATATTGAATTTTTGAAGGCATAAAAAGGAGAAATTAAAATGGGATTTATTGCTGATGAACTCAAAAGAAGAGGCGTGCCTGCGCTTCCCGAGATAAATACTGAAAATTTTGAAGAAACAAGACTTAAACTCGTAGATATTTTAAGCGAGCATATATACGGTTACGGACCTGCCTTTAAGAGCGAGGTCAGTGCGGAGTTCTATAAAAGAAGTGAGACCGCATACGGCGGACACGTTATTACCGAGGACATAAAGCTTACCGCTACAACACCTAACGGTGATTTCGAGTTTTACGTATTCGTAAACCGCCCGAAAACCGATAAGCCGGTGCCGCTTTTCTTACTTATAAATTTCGCATATCCCTGCGGCGGACTTTCTCACGGGCAGGTTCCCGGCGACCCTAATCCGAAAGCAGCTCCGTGTCGCTTCAGAGTACCCGACGAGGAGATAGTTGATAACGGTTGTGCTCTTGCAATCATATACAACAAGGATATTTCGGGCGATAACGCCGATTTTACAAATGACGGACTTGCAAAGCTTATAGGACGTAATCCCTCGGGCGAATGCTCGTGGGGCAAGCTCGGATATTGGGCGTGGGCGGCAAGCCGTGCGCTTGACTATCTCTATACGCTTGATTGCTACGACAAGAGCCGTATTGGCGTAGTCGGACATTCACGTCTTGGTAAGACCGCTCTTTGGGCAGGCGCGCAGGATACGCGCTTCACGCACGTTATATCCAACGATTCGGGCTGCTCTGGTGCGGCTATCACACGCGGCAAGGCCGGCGAGGATACTGAATTTATCTGCGGAAAGGTATTCCCTTATTGGTTCTGCGAAAAGTACAAGGATTATATCGGCAAGGAAGCAACAAACAGAATGCCGTTTGACCAGCATTATCTGCTTGCGGCTATGGCAGGGCGAAAGCTTTATATCGGCTCTGCAAGCGAAGACATATGGGCAGACCCGGACAGCGAATACTTATGCGCCCACGCGGCATCTCCCTATTTTGAGGCACTCGGACAGAAGGGCTTTATCGCGCCCGACCGTTTCCCTGAAGCAGGTGAGGAGTTCCACGAGGGTGATATATGGTATCACAACCGCCCCGGCACTCACGCGATAACACGCTACGACTGGCACAGATATATCGATTTCCTTAAGGCATAATATTCTCCCCACCTTTTGCTACTTTGACAAAAGGTGGGTGCTTTTTTAAGTAAATATGTCACAAGTTGCAGAAAATTGCTTTTTTCTATTGCAATTACGTCAGATTATTGCTATAATAATGTTGTAAGAAACAAAAAATCTACGGAGGATTAAATAATGAGTGGAGAACTTGTCGGGGATATCAGTGTAATAGGTATGCGCGGATGCGAGGAATTTGTTCAGATGGTGGACAATTACCTCAAGCAGTGGC
This sequence comes from Clostridia bacterium, assembly GCA_017411885.1. The sequence goes on along the minus strand of JAFQPF010000195.1, from coordinate 2,691 downwards.
GCAGAACAGAGGAAAGCTTTATTGTTGAAGCAAAGTGCCCGCGTTTTGGTTCCGGAGAAGCAAAAGGCCTTGTTACAACGTCCTTAAGAGGTCACGATGTTTACATTATTTCCGATTGCTTTAACTATTCGGTAACCTATGAAATGTACGGTCAGACAGTACCTATGAGTCCGGACGATCATTTCCAGGATCTTAAGCGTGTAATCGGCGCTATCGGCGGAAAGGCCCGCCGTATTTCGGTTATTATGCCGATGCTTTACGAGGGAAGACAGCATAAGCGTTCATCCCGCGAATCGCTTGACTGCGCACTTGCTCTCCAGGAGCTTGTGAGAATGGGTGTGTCTAACTTTATAACCTTTGACGCACACGATGCGCGCGTGCAGAATGCAATACCTTTAAGCGGCTTTGACGATGTACGTGCAACCTATCAGATGATAAAGACCCTTGTCAAGCATTTCCCCGATATTTCTCTTGAAAAGGATAATGTTATGATGATCTCTCCCGACGAGGGCGGTATGGCAAGATGTATGTACTACTCCTCGGTTCTGGGTGTTGATCTCGGTATGTTCTATAAGCGCCGTAACTATACTGTTGTTGTTAACGGCAAGAACCCGATTGAGGCTCACGAATACCTCGGCCGCAGTGTTAAGGATAAGGATGTTATCGTTGTTGATGATATGATATCCTCGGGTGAAAGTATGCTTGACGTTGCGCTTCAGCTTAAGAACAGAGGAGCTAAGCGTATATTCGTATTTGCGACCTTCGGTCTTTTCTGCAACGGACTTGAGCTTTTCGATAAGGCATATGAGGACGGAACGATCACGAAGATATTCACTACAAACCTTATATACAGAACTCCCGAGCTTCTCACAAGAGAGTGGTACGGTGAGGTTAATATGTGTAAGTATGTATCTTATATCATTGATACACTTAACCACGATTATACCATCAGCAAGCTTCTCGATCCTGTTTCGAGAATCCATAATCTTCTTGACAAGCACAAGGCAGAGCTTGCCGCAAAGAAGGAATAATTTAAGGCTATACATAACAAGAGGCGTTTTTGCGCCTCTTTTTTGTTTTTTAACCTAAACACAGATTTGGCATATTATGAAAGTACAGTATTAACTTAAAAAAGGAGATAGCGTGAAAGCATTGTTTTTTCAAATTCACACCTAAACGATTTCACGCACGAAGTCCTTGCAAAATGGGACCCAACCCATTTTGTCGCACTTTGTGCGATACCAAGTACTTCCATAAGCTTTTGTGCCGCCGTATGGCGGCGGAGGGGAGATTAGTATGCCAAACGGATATCTTATAGTGCGCGTGAGCGCGGCAGGCGGAAGCATACCGCTTGAAAACGCCGTCGTTACGGTTTATAACGCAGATGCGGATGACAGCGATATTATCGCAAGCAGAGTGACAGATTCAAGCGGACGTACCGATGCAATAGTGCTTGATGCGCCCGAAAGATCACTTTCTCAATCGCCCGAAAATGGCGGGATCAGACCGTATTCGGTTTATAACGTGGACGTGATAAAGGACGGTTATTACGATTCCTTCAATCTTGAGGTTCCCGTGTTTGACGGCATAACCTCGGTTTTGCCGATCGATATGAAAGCGCTTTCGGAATACGGCTCGGATGAGGTAATACCTAACATCGGACTTGTCACCGATGATCGTGAGCCGCCACTTACGGGAGGTGTGAGCTGATGCCGGTTTACATACCCGAAAACATAGTGGTACATCTCGGTGCGCCTGATGACAGCAGTGCTCAGAATGTTACCGTGCCGTTTGTTGATTACATAAAAAACACAGCATCAAGCGAAATATATCCAACCTGGCCCGAAAGTGCGCTCAGGGCAAACATTTATGCGCAGATATCCTTTGCGCTTAACCGTATTTATACCGAATACTACCGTTCGCGCGGATATAATTTTGATATTACCAACTCGACCGCCTTTGACCAGTCCTTCGTTTACGGAAGGGACGTTTTTGAAAACGTGGGGCAGATTGTTGACGATGTCTTTGACGAATATATAAGACGTCAGGGGAATATTGAGCCGCTTTTTGCGCAGTACTGTGACGGTGTGCGCGTCACCTGTGACGGACTTTCCCAATGGGGAAGTGTATCGCTTGCCGAAAGCGGCTACACCCCGTATGAGATACTTACGAATTATTACGGAAACGATATAGATATCGTGCGCGATACCCCCATCCGTCCGTTTGATGAAAGCTATCCGACAGTTCCACTTGAGCTTGGCTCATCAGGCAACGACGTAAGAACGCTTCAGCTAAGGCTTAACAGGGTGTCAAACAATTATCCGTCTATCCCGAAAATATATCCGGTAAACGGGGTGTTCGGGGTAAGCACCGAGGATGCGGTAATAAGGTTCCAAGAGCTTTTTGACCTTGCACCCGACGGCAGAGTAGGAAAGGCTACCTGGTATCAGCTTTTAAGAATATACGGCGGAGTCAAGCGCTTAAGCGAGCTTCAGAGCGAGGGCATCACGCCCGAGGAGATCGAGCTTCAGTATCCCGAAAGCCTGCAGGTTGGCTCAAGCGGTGAGTACGTGAGGATAATACAGTACATAATAAACGTGATAGCGCAGAACAACCCTGCGATCCCCGCGGTTTCCGAGGACGGCATCTTTGGAGAGGCTACCCGTAATGCGGTCATCGCCTTTCAGCGTA
>JAFQPF010000194.1 GCA_017411885.1 Clostridia bacterium | reverse complement strand
GATGGGGATACCCAAGGGGAAACCTTGGTTTCCCTTGGGCGCGTCTTTGGTCACTTTCTGCGCGTGCAGAAAGCGACTCCCCGAAGGGTAACTAACGATTCAGATAACCAAAATAGTCTATACTCCCCACGACAAACCCAAAACTCACTAATCCCGCCACAACACGCAAAAATCACAAAATCGTAAAAAATCAAAATAATTTGCCTAAAGGATTGAAAATATTTCCAATATGTGCTAATATTATGATGTAATGTTATGCAAAGAAAGGGTAATTACCTATGAAAAATTTTATGGATGAGGAATTTCTCCTCTCAAATGACACAGCGTCTGCGCTTTTCCACGAATACGCAGAAAAGTTGCCGATAATCGATTATCACTGCCCCGTAAGCCCTAAGGAGATAGCAGAAAACAAGAAGTTTTCAAATATCACCGAGCTATGGCTTGGCGGCGACCATTATAAATGGCGCACCATCCGTTCAAACGGTGTTGACGAAAAGTACATAACGGGGGATGCCTCCGATTACGAAAAATTCCGCGAATTTGCACGCGTAATGCCTAAGCTTATCGGCAACCCGATGTACCATTGGACACACCTTGAGCTTAAGCGTTATTTCGATTGCGATCTTACACTTTCCGAAGCTACCTGCGATGAAATATGGAATCTTTGCAACGAAAAGCTTCAGAGTGACGATATGCGTGTCAAGAGCATTATCACAAAATCGGGCGTAAAGATGATCTGTACGACAGACGATCCCGTAGATTCGCTTGAATATCACGAGATCATAAAAGAGGACAAGGATTTCGGCACGCAGGTGCTTCCCGCATTCCGTCCCGACAAGGCTTTTGCTATCACAAAGGCAGGATATGCCGATTATATCAAGAGCTTGAGCGAGGTAAGCGGTGTTGAGGTCGTTGACTTCAAGTCTATCAAGGAAGCGCTTCTTAAGCGCCTTGATCACTTTGAGGCACACGGCTGCCGCACGTCCGACCACGCTTTTGATAACGGCGTTGAATTCAAGCCTGCCGATTCGCTTTATGAGCTTGATAATATCCTCAAAAAGGCTATCGAAACAGACGGTAAGGATATAAACGCGGACGAATATTTGCGCTTCAAGAGCTCGCTTATGCTTTTCCTTTCGGCAGAGTATAAGAAGCGCGGCTGGGTAATGCAGATACATTACGGCGCTGACCGTAACGTAAACTCAAATATGTTTGCAAAGCTTGGCCCCGATACAGGCTTTGATATAATCGACGGCAGAACAGGCGTTTCCGGACTTGCAAGAATGCTTGACGCTATGCTCAAGGACGGCGGTCTTGGCAGAACTATAATCTATTCGCTCAATCCTATAGACAACGCGGCGATAGGCTCGCTTCTTGGCGGCTTCCAGTCCTCAAACGACGGTATGCCCCTCGTTATGCAGGGAAGTGCGTGGTGGTTTAACGACAACAAGACCGGTATGCACGAGCAGATGACATCTCTTGCAAACCTTTCGGTATTCGGAAACTTCATCGGTATGCTTACCGATTCAAGAAGCTTTGTTTCCTATCCGAGACACGAATATTTCAGACGTATACTCTGTAATTTCATCGGTACTCTTGTGGAAAACGGCGAATATCCGGCAGATTTTGACGCGCTTGCACAGATAGTTATGGATATCTGCTACAACAACGCGAAGAATTATTTCGGGTTTGAAATTCTTTAATCAGAATAATAAAAAAACGCGAAGCTGAGAGCTTCGCGTTTTTTGCTGTCTTAATCAACTATTGTAATTGACTTGATTACCTGGTCCTCAAAGGGTCTGTCCATGCGGTCGGTGGGAACGTCTGCGATCTCATCGACCACCTCAATACCCTCAACTACACGGCCGAATGCCGCATACTGACCGTCAAGGAAGGTCGAATCCTTGTGGCAGATGAAGAACTGTGAGCTTGCGCTGTTGTATGCCTGACTGCGTGCCATGGATATAACACCGCGCTGATGCCTTAAGTCGTTGAATACGCCGTTTATAGCAAATTCGCCCTTGATATTCTTGCCGCTTCCGCCGCAGCCGGTGCCCGTGGGGTCGCCGCCCTGGATCATAAAATCGCGGATAACGCGGTGGAATATAAGACCGTTATAAAAGCCCTCGCTTACAAGCTTTTCAAAATTGGCGCAGGTTTCGGGAGCCTTGTCGGGGTAAAGCTCAAGCTTGATCTTGCCGCCGTTTTCCATTTCAATAAGAATCATAAAATTGTACCTCACTATAATTTTTTACCGGTACAAGTATACCAAAGTTTGAGATGCAAGTCAAGAGTTTTTGAAAAGTCTATTGACTTTTCTTGTGAAATGAGGTATTATTACTTTTTAGTAAATCTTTGGTTGGTGCGTTATGGAAAACAAATTCAGATTAACTAAGATCGCCTGCTATATTTCATACGTAGTTCAGGCGATAGTTGTAAATATTGCACCGTTATTTTTCGTAATATTCCGCGAAAGATACGGACTGTCCTTTGCCGATCTCGGCTTTTTGGTGCTTTTTACCTTTATTGTTCAGCTTGTGATCGACATTCTTTCAATGAAGCTTGTAGACGCCTTCGGCTATAAGCCCTGCGCGATACTCGCAAACTTCAGCGCAACACTCGGCATAATTATGCTGAGCGTGCTTCCGGGCATTATGCCCGCATTTCCGGCTTTGCTTATATCCGCGGTGTTTTATTCGATAGGCGGTGGACTTATCGAGGTTATGATAAACCCGATAATCGAAGCGATACCTACAGACAGCATGGGCGCATCGTTTTCGCTCTTGCATTCCTTTTACAGCTGGGGACAGGTTTCTGTCACGCTTATCACAAGCGTGCTGCTTTTTGCTGTAGGTGACTGTAATTGGACTTATCTGCCACTTATATGGGCGGTAGTTCCTTTTGTAAACGCATTTCTTATGCTTGCCTCACCGATGCCCGAAATAGCCGATGCGGGACACTCGCTTAAGAACGCGGGCAATATACTCAAAAGCCCGATACTTTACGTGTTCTTACTACTTATGGTGTGCGGCGGCTCGACCGAGATGGTAATATCACAGTGGGCGTCTTATTTTGCCGAAAAGGGACTCGGTGTAAGCAAGATAATAGGTGACCTGCTCGGACCGTGCATATTCGCGCTTATGATGGCGTTTGGACGTACCGCGTTCGGTATCTTCGGCAAGCGTATTCCAATATTCAAGGGGCTTATTTTCTGCTCGTTTTTAGGTGTGATCTCGTATATCGGCATAGCGTTTATACCAAGCCCCGTATGGGTTATGGTCTGCTTTGCGCTTGCGGGCTTAGCCTCAAGCTTGCTATGGCCGGGAACGCTTTCGGCATCAAGTGAGGCGATGCCTCACGGAGGCACCGCAATGTTCGCGTTTTTAGCCTTTGCAGGCGACCTCGGATGCTCGCTCGGACCGTGGATAAACGGAGTGGTAAACGACCTGATAACCGAAAACGAGAGCCTACGCTATCTGTGTGCGCTCGGATTTTCACCCGAGCAGGCGTCGTTGCGCTCGGCGATACTGATATCGGGAATTTTCCCGCTCGTTATGTTTGTAGCTCTTGTG
>JAFQPF010000193.1 GCA_017411885.1 Clostridia bacterium | reverse complement strand
TTCAAGGCAACAGACGCTCTTATAACCAATTTCCACCTGCCCGAAAGCACGCTTCTTATGCTTGTGAGCGCGCTCGCGGGAAAGGACCTGATAATGGGTGCTTACAGCGAAGCGATAAAGGAAAAATACCGCTTCTTCTCATTCGGAGACGCGATGCTGATAGTATAAAAGATTTATACTATCAGCAGATAAGAGATAAGAGAGAATAGATAAGAGAAAATGAAGCTTTTTGCTTTGGCAAAAAGCAACCATTTCTTTTCACTCTTCGCTTTTACTTCTTACTTTACGTACAAATCACACACGGAGTAAAAAATGAAAAAGCTTATAGCTATAGTCGGCCCGACGGCATCGGGCAAAAGCGCGCTCGCAGTTGCGCTTGCAAAAAGAATAAACGGTGAGGTCATCTCCTGCGACTCTATGCAGATATACAAGTATCTTGATATCGGCACGGCAAAGCCATCAGAAGATGAAAAAGAGGGCGTTGTTCACCATATGCTCGACGTTGTAGATCCGTCTGTGACAGATTCATACTCCTGTGCGGAATTTGTAACCGAAGCCCGTAGGATAATCGACGAGGTATTCTCCCGCGGGAATATTCCGATACTTTGCGGAGGCACAGGCTTATACGTTGACAACATTACCTCGGCAACCGAGTTTTCATCTGCTGACACCGACCTTGATTACAGAGAAAGCCTGTTTGAGCTTGCGCGCGAAAAGGGCAACGAATATATCTATTCAATGCTTGAAGAAGCCGACCCCGAAAGTGCCGCGGCTACCCACCCGAACAATCTCAAGCGTGTTATACGCGCGCTTGAAATATTCCACGCCACCGGCATCAGAAAATCCGAATGGGACAAGCGCTCTCACGAAAAAAAGAGCGAATACGATACCGTTTATTTCGGACTGTTTTTTCACTCACGCGAAAAGCTTTACGAAAGAATCGACACGCGTGTTGATATTATGCTTGAACAGGGACTGCTTGATGAAGTAAAAACACTTCTTGATAAAAATATTCTGCGCACCGGCACAACCGCCGCACAGGCTATCGGATACAAGGAGATCATCGAATATTTTGACGGCAAGGCTACATTTGAAGAAGCGATCGAAAACGTAAAAAGAGAAAGCCGCAGATACGCAAAAAGACAGCTTACGTGGTTTAAGCGCAATGAAAATATCTGCTGGCTTTACCCCGATGAATATACGGAATTTAAAATTATTGTAAACAATGCGCTCAAGCACTTAACCGGGCTTGGTTTTTGTGATATAATGTAAGAGTTATAGTTAAATTGTATTTTCAGGAGATAAAGTTGAAAGAAAAGCAACCAAGAGCAAAGGAAAAAACAAGCCTTGCAAAGGTAATATTCGGATCAAAAATATTCAAATATGCCGCAAGCTCAACAGTTTTGCTCGCGGCCTCGGCATATCTTATCTACCACTTGTTCTTCTCTGCCGCAGACAGCATTACTACCGAGATCGCTACTCCGGTTACAGACGAAATAACAGTATCAAGCGACGCTTACATAATGCGTAACGAATATATCGTATCATCAAGCGGACACGCAAGCTCCGCCGCATACTATTATGACGACGGCACCAAGATCGGCAAGGGAGCCTGTATCGCATCGCTTTACGACGACGGAGGACTCGCTCAGGGTAATACCCTTATAGACATCAACAACAGCATCGATTTTCTCGAAAAAAGCAATATCGACAAGGCGTATATGACCTCCGACACGTCAAACATCGATTCAAAGCTTACCGAGCTTTATTACAGCATAAGACTCGGACTTGAAAAAGAAAATATATCCGGCGTGCTTTCAAATTCGGACGATATGCTGATGCTCTTGAACAGAAGAATGGTAATCACGGGCGAAAACAACGGATATGACGATAAGATCAGTATGCTCGAAAATGAGCGCGATAAATACGAAAGCTCGCTCGGTGCGATAACAACAAGCGTCTATTCGGACAGATCCGGTTATTTCTATTCGGTATGCGACGGATACGAGAACGTGTTCACCGCAGACGCCGCGCTTGATATGTCATACGACGATTTCGTTGACTATACCCTGCGCTCTCCCGATGACGTTTCGGATTCGGTCATCGGCAAGATCGCATACGATTACAGATGGTATCTCGCCTGCCCTGTGTCAAAATCCGATCTGAAGGATTTCACGCTCGGCAGAAGCTATGATATAATTTTTGAGCTTAACAGCAACAAAAAGCTGTCGCTTAAGCTTGCAAAGATCGTTTCGGACACCGATGGTGACGGAAGTATTCTGTTGTTTGAATCCTTCGATGCTCCAAAGGATTTCTCCTTTGCGCGTGTGCAGTCGGTGAAGATAATAAAAAGCTCGGTTTCGGGCATAAAGGTGCCGACCGGCGCGCTCAGGGTTGTTGACGGCAAAGAGGGAGTTTATATACTTTACGGCTCCAAGGTCTATTTCTGTGAAACCGATATAATCGCGCAGAATGAAAACTACTATATCGCTGCCGAGCCGAATCCCGAAGAAACGCCGTACGGTGTCTTATACGTATACGATAATATAATCGTAAGCGGAAAGGACCTGTACGCCGGCAAGGTGATAAACTGATGTTGGATTTTGAAATAATAAAGAAAAATTATGAGCAGATAGTAAGCACGCTGTCTTCTCTTACCGACCGGCACGTTGATATTATGGCGGTTACAAAGAATCAGCCGGTTGAGGCTATAAACTACGCCATAAACGAGCTTGGCGTGTCTTATATAGGTGAAAACCGTGTGCAAGAACTTCTCGCCAAATACGATCGGATATCCTTCCCATCGGACAGAAAGGTGCATATCCATCTTATCGGCTCACTTCAGACAAACAAGGTCAAGTATATAATCGACAAGGTCGATATGATAGAATCGCTTGACTCGGTAAAGCTTGCGCGTGAAATAGACCTTCGGGCAGGCAAAGCGGGCAAGGTTATGGACGTGCTTGTGGAGGTCAATATCGGAGAAGAGGAGCAAAAGGGAGGCGTTATGCCCGACAAGCTCTGTGATTTTCTACAAGAAATATCGTCTTTTGAGCATATAAAGGTGCGCGGACTTATGACAATCGCACCAAAAACCGACGATAATGCAAAAAAAATTGAATATTTTTGCAAAACTTATCAATATTTTATTGACATTTCAGAAAAAAACATACATAATATATGTATGGACGTTTTGTCTATGGGAATGAGCAATTCATTTTCAGAGGCGGTCAGGGCGGGTTCTACCCGTATAAGAATGGGCACTGCTCTCTTCGGAGAAAGAAAATAAATCAAAGATCATAATTTTTGGAGGATAAAATGAACTTTTTCGACAGAATCAAAAACGGAATGGCAAACAACGACACCACAGATGCAGAAACTGCATACAATCCCTACGACGTAGAGGACGGTCAGTATGAGTACGAGGGCGAGGGCGAAGCTGATACAGTCGGTATGACAGGCTCTTCCCTTCAGCTTAAGGTAGTTAAGCCCTCTTCCTACAGCGAGGCTAAGCAGATCGCAAGCCACCTTATCGAAGGTAAGACTGTAGTTCTCAACCTTGAAGGCACACAGAAGGAGGATGCTATCCACCTTATCGACTTCCTTCACGGCGTTGTTTACTCTATCCAGGGTAACTTCAAGAACGTTGCGGCAAACACATTTATCATCACTCCCCACAACGTTGACGTTACAGGCGATTCCGCAGCAGCTGCACTTGAAAACAGCGTTGAGGAATAATTCTGTACAAAGGCAGAACAATACCCTTGTTTTCAGAGGTTGTAAGTGAACAATTTCGCATACGGTGTACTATATCTCTTTACCGGCATAATTGACGTGCTTTTGTCGGTCGTTCTGATGCTTATGTTCTTAAGAGCCATACTTTCGTGGCTTCCGCTTTCGGACGATAATCCTATCGAGGAATTCGCATACAGAGTGACCGAGCCGTTCATCCTGCCGGTAAGGCTGTTTGTAGAGAGAAGCGACACGCTAAGCTCTCTGCCTATAGACATTTCCTTTTTCATATCGTTCATACTTTTAAGCGTTGCGGCAGACCTGCTGTCGAGTATAGGAGTGTAAGCGAATGAACAAGAGCTTGTCTTTTTTATCTTTTACTGACGATGATGAAAAACGCGTGGTCTCACACGCTCTTGAGCTTGCCGAAAGAAGCCGTGATTCTCAGACCCGCGTTTCGTCGTTTCTTAATATCCGCGAACAAAAGCTTGTAAAAACCGCCCTTTTGTCGGACGGTTCTTTCTGCTTTGCCTTTTACGGCGGCTTTAAGGATGCCGAGCGCCGTGTGCTCGTTTGCTTTCCCGAATACGTTATGTATTCTATGCTCTTGGAGCCGGGATGCATCGACACCTCGGACAAGGCGGTATTTGATCTGTGCAAGGAAAGCTGTGCGGACAGTATAAGACTCTTAAACGTCTCCTGCTCGGATTTTGTAAAGCTTACTCACCGTGACTATATGGGTGCCATACTTTCGCTCGGAATAGAGCGAAGCGCTATTGGAGATATAATAGTTCACAGTGAGCACGATGCCTATATTTTCGTCAGCGATAAGCTTGCACAGTTTATTATCGATAACCTGACAAGCGTGGGACGCACACCTGTAAAGGTGAGGCTTCTCGGAAATGATACCGCGGTAAATCTTAAGCATAATACGGTCGCAAGCCAGGCTGTCGCAAGCTCACTCAGATTTGACTGTGTTGTTTCGGCAATAACAGGTATCTCGCGTGAAAAATCGAAAACGCTTATAGGTCAGGGGCTTGCTGAGCCTAATTATTATTCAAAGGCATCCCCCGACGACACGGTATCGGACGGAGATATCATCTCTGTGCGAGGTCACGGAAAATACAAGATCGCCGATACAAACGCGACCACGTCAAAAGGAAAAAATCGCATTACAGTGCTTAAATATATTTAAGGGAGTATAACAATGCTAAAGCCAAGCGAACTCAAAAAGAAAAGCTTTTCAAAGACCGTAAGGGGCTACAGTATCCCCGAGGTCGATGAATATATGGACTTTTTACTTGAAAAATATACCGAGCTGTTCAGAAAGAATTTTGAGCTTGAACAGCAGCTCAGAGCCGCTGTAGAACAGAAAAGCGAGCTTGAGGGCGAAAAGGAATCGGTAAGAAGCGCGCTTATCAACGCGCAAAAGGTTGCCGCAAAGATCGTTGAGGGAGCTAACGAGCAGGCAGATGCCATCGTGAAATCCTCAAAGGATGCCTGCGACACAATACTTACCGAGCTTAACGAGCGTATCAATATTGAAAGAGAAACCATCGTAACGCTCAAGTCCCAGGTAGACTCGCTCAAGAACGATCTTTTCAAGACCTACAGAGAGCATATCGAGCGCATAGACGCGCTCACCTCTTTAACCGATAAAGTAACGCTCAAATCCAATGAGGAATACCTCAAGGAAGCGGCAGAAAAGGCGCAGGCGGCACTTGCAAAGCTTGCACCCGAAGCAAAGGTTGAGATAAACGTAGTGACCGATCCCTCGGACACCGCTGAAACCGATATCGTAAAAGAGGATGAGGCAAGCGTTGATCCCGATAAGCTTTTTGAAAACGCTGATACCGTTGTGTTTGACAGAGTAAACGCCGATCAGACAGGCACGTTTACCGATAACAGCGCAACTATCGTTATAGACAAGGTAAAGGTCGATGAATAAAAAGCTTCTCGCGCTCATAATAATCGCGTCATCGGTGATCTGCGATTATTACACCAAGCTTTTGGCTGTTACAAAATTAAAGGATACGGGGCTTGGAAGCTTTGATATCGTACCCGACGTATTGAGCTTCACCTATCACGAAAACCGCGGCGCCGCCTTCGGTATGCTGTCGGATTCGCGTTGGGTATTTATGCTCGTGTCTACTCTGGCGATCGTTGCCCTGAGCGTGTACCTTTTTGTATTCAACAGCAAAAGCACACTCGGCGCAATATCTCTCGGGCTTATAACAGGCGGTGGGATCGGAAATATGATCGACCGCA
>JAFQPF010000192.1 GCA_017411885.1 Clostridia bacterium | reverse complement strand
ACTCTTTCGCTTTTGTCAATTGCCGGATTATCAAGCAGCTTTATATACTCGGGATTATCCGAAACCACGCCTGATATATCCTTAAGCTGACTTGCTATAACGTCCTCAAGAGCTTCTTCTTGTGCAATTTCGTAAAGAGCCTTTGCGTATTCGTCACACAGTCTTCTCATCAGACTTCACCCATCTTTTCAATGAAGCTGTCGATAAGCTCTTTGTGCTTATCGCCGTCAATTTCCTTTTCGATGACCTTGGAGGCGATAGAGAGCGCGAGATCCGAAACCTCGTTTTTAAGCTCGTTTTCCGCGTTGCGCTTTTCTGCTTCTATCTGCTTGTCGGCACGCTCGATGATGCCTGCGGCATTCTTTTGCGCGTCGGCGATTATCTCCTCGCTCTTAAGCGTTGCAGAGCGTGTTGCACTCTTGATTATCTCCTCAGCCTCTTGCTTTGCGCTTGAAAGTCTTGTTTCATAATCTGCCTTCAACGCGTCGGCATCACTTCTTGACTTTTCAGCATCAAAGTACATTTCCTTTACTTCATTTTCGCGGTCAAGCATCATCTTTCTGACCGGCTTGAAAAGGAGCTTTTTCATAAGCAGGAAAAGTATGAGAAGGTTGCCCCAGGTGAATATCAGAGTCCACACGTCTATCGTAACGAAGTCAAGAAAGCGCGGCTCGTCCGCCGGCTCCTTCACCTCGGTATACGTAGTACCCTGCGAGCTTTCAAACTCTGTGTCTACGGTAACTATTTCAAGATTATTTTCCATTGTTTGAACTGTACCTTTCGTGTGGTAAGCTACGCTTTAATATTTTAGCCTGCGATCATACCTACAAGGGGATTTGCGAAGAGAAGAATAAGAGCAACTACGAGACCGTAGATACCTGTGGATTCGGCAACCGCGCATCCGAAGAGCATTGTGGTTGTGATATCGCCCTTGGCTTCGGGCTGACGTCCGACTGCTTCTGCCGCTTTACCTGCCGCATAACCCTGGCCGACACCCGGGCCGATACCTGCGATCATAGCAAGGCCTGCGCCTACTGCTGATGCTGCGAGAACTATTGTTCTGTAAAATTCCATATTGTTCATTTTAAGATCCTCCGTCTTGTTTAGTTAACAAAATTTATTCACCGCGAGCGGCTTCTTCGCTGCCCGCACTCGACACAAACACCATAGTAAGCATACAGATGATGTACGCCTGCAGGAAGCTTGTGAACAAGTCAAAATAGATTGATAGTATTGCAGGTAGACCGAGCTGGAATATCGGAATGCTGTTAATAAAGGCATTCGGTATCCACTGTAATAGTACTGCGCTTAATGATGCGAGCGCACCGTACATAAGCGAGGTTATTACCATACCTGCCGCGATATTGCCGAAATGTCTGAACGACATTGAAATAGGGTTTGCGATTTCTCCGACTATATTTATCGGTAAAAGGAAGGGAACAGGCTCTACGAACCCCTTTAGCCAGCCTTTGATACCATTGCATCTGATGTTGTTAGCCTGCACCATAACAAAGGTCATAAGTGCCCAGCCGAGAGTCGTTGACAGATCTGCCGTGAGGGGGCGCATACCAAGCAGGCTCGAAAGGCTGCCGAGTATTGAAATTGTAAACAAGGCACCGATATACGGAGCGAAGCCGACGTATCCCCTGCCCATAGTCGATTCGACCATATTATAAAGCATTCCGACCGCCTTTTCTGCGAGCACCTGCTTGCCGCTCGGAACCTTTTTCATACCGTGAGTCAGCCATAAGCAGACTATCACGATAAACGCCATTATTATCCATGTGTTTGTAACCGTTTCGCTGACAGGGATTCCGCCGAACAACGGTATTTCAAACATTATTTTTGGTCCGTTCATTCATTACACCTCGTTAAAGAGTGATTCAGTATTGCTGTGAGAATTAATTATCATTTTTGCCGTCTGTTTTTTTCTTGCTTATAAAATTTGTGAGCATAACCGACGGGCGGATAAGCAAAAAGCCAAGAGCTGTCATGTATCCGTTAAAATACGGGAGCTTGATGCCGATTATAATTACTATTGCCATAAACACAAGCCTTGCCGTATAGCTTGCCTGAACGTAGTGTTGAGCGTTCTTTTCGTCCTTTTCCACGGCTTTTGATACGACGTAGCCTAAAAACGTAAAGCTTAATGACGCGCCGAGCGTGCCCAAAAGAGCACCGGTCACTATCGTATAATCAAAGTAGGGCGTAAAAGCGATTACAGCTGTAACTACTGCGTTTAATAACAGTACGCCGAGCGACACCTTGAATATATTGCTCCAAACTTCCTTTGTCAATTATATCATTCCTTTTTATCTGTGCCGTTATCCCTTTTTGAGTTATCGGCGCTTATTCTTTTAAACAGCTTGAACAGGTTGACGTAGGCTGTCAGCACCCCGAGAATTATTCCTATCAGTATGACGTATGAGCCAAGTCCAAGCCTTGCCTGAAGAAGTTTTGCTATAAAGATCCATATACCGATCGGTATCATAGCAGTCAGGGCTATTTCGGTAAAATACCCGAGAGCTTTTACTATACCGTTAAGTTTATTATACATAGATCGTAACCTCAAAAGCACATTATTATTTATTATACTATATATGCTAACTATCAAAGTTAACAAAATGTGTACAAAGAGTTAATATTCGAGTGCGTAAGCTTTGGGTATTGACAAAAATAAACACCGGGAGTATAATCTAAACATAATTTTTTGTCATTTAAGAGGACGGGTAGCGATAGAATGAAAAGTAGGCTGAAAAAGATCGTTGTTTGCGCACTTTTTGCGGCATTTATCTGCATTGCGGGATTTATAAGCGTACCTTTGCCAATGGGATATGCCAATTGCGGTGATATAGTATTGCTTGTGGGGGCGTACCTGCTTGGACCTGTTTACGGAGCGGCAGCCGCAGGCATCGGCGCAGCTTTTACCGATTTGTTTATGGGCTTTGGCGCGTATATTCCCGGCACCTTTGTAATAAAGGCGTTAATGGCACTTGCTTGCGCGGGTATTAGCAGTGCTTTAATGCGAAAAAAAGACAATTTCATCATTGGATTTGCACCGGGTGCTGTGCTTGCTGAGATTATTATGATCCTTGGTTACTACTTATATGAATCGCTTGTTTTAGGCTACGGCTTTGGCACAGCGCTTGCATCGATTCCCGGTAATGCGGTTCAGGCCCTTGCAGGCGCGATCGGCGCAGTGATTCTTGCAAATCCTGTGAAAAAGCTTGTAAACAAAACCGGTATACTTTGATTTAAATAAATAAACGGCACAGACCATAATGTGATCTGTGCCGTTTTCTATTGGAGGACGAAGATACGCTTATTTTGAAACGTAGTAGAAATCGTCAGCCGGGAGCTTTCCGCCTACCGAGCCGGGATTCTGCTCAAAAAGAACCTTAAGGTAGCCGTTTACAACAGGCTTCATTTCTTCGCCTGTGGTGCCTGTTACGTTGCAGAAGGGAATTGCCTGCTTTGCGATAGCTGCCTTGAATATGCCGGCTTCTTCAACCATCTGTGCCGCTTCTTCTACGTTTGAATTAACAAATTCACAGCTTGCGGTATATTCCTCAAGGAAGGTTGCAACTGCTTCGGGGTTATTTTCGATAAATTCGCTTCTTGCAACGATAACGCCTGTTACCGTTTCGCTGTCGGGATCTACCTTTTTCCATTCTGCTCCGAGGTCAAGCATTACCTCAAGACCTTCTACCTGAGTCTTTGCAACGGTAACGTAAGGCTGGGGGAGCATAGCGATACCGCTTTCACTTTCCTTGAGAAGTGCAACGATCTCCGCAGGCTCGCTCTTGAATTCGATCGTAACATCGTTTTCAGGATCGATTCCGTTAGCCTTGAGAACGTATTTGAGCGAATACTCGGGTGTAGCGTTCTTACCGGTAGCGTAGATAGTCTTGCCCTTAAGATCTTCTACTGTAGATATATCTGCGTTTTTACCAAGCAGATAGAGAACACCGAGATTGTTGATCGCAAGAAGCTTTATCTTACCTTCGGTCTTGTTGTAAAGCACGGAAGCAAGGTTTGCGGGAACTGCTGCGATATCAAGTTCACCCTTGATAAGAAGGGGAGATATTTCGTCTGCAGAGCCTGCGATCGTGAAGCTGTAGTCACCCTTTGCACTGCCGTTTGCGGTATCGGATATTACCTTGACCATACCGATCGAGGTAGGGCCTGTCATACCTGCAACGCGTACAGGTGTGCTTTCTGTAACGTCGGATATGTCTTCGGATTTGCTTTCTATGCTTTCAACTATAGTGTCACTTACGCTTTCGCTTTCCGTGTTCTGTGCGGGAGCGCCGCAGGAAACAAGAAGCGAGCAGAGCATTAAGAATACAAGTAATGCGGATATTATTTTTTTCATTTTTGTTTGATCCTTTCCTGATTATATAATTGATCTTATAAATATAGTATATACCCGAAAGCGCAAAAAGTCCGTTGCATTTGCAACGGACTTTTGCATTATCTGAAATTCATCGTATTGTCGGATATTTTGAGTATCTCAAACTTGTTTTTTGTGAATTTTATCAAGCCTTCCTTTTGAAGCTTTGAAAGCTCTCTTGAAAGAGAGGCACGGTCGCAGCCGAGATAGGTTGCCATCGACGTGCGGTCAAAGGGAAGGGTGAAGCTTGTGCTTTCGTATTTGCGGACAGCCTCGGTGAACATTGCGATCAGCTTTTCGCGTATCGTAAGCTTTGAAAGAATCTGTATCCGGTCGTTCATCGAAAGCGCACGGTTAGCAAGAAGTGCGGTAAATCTGTAAGCAAGCTTGCGTTCAAGCTCGCTATTAAATCTTTGCGCTCTTATTCTTTCGGTGCTCATCCAGATCACCGTGGTGTCATACAGAGCTGAGATAAATATTACGGCTTCCTTTTGAAGATAGCTTAAGGATTCGCCGAAGGTCTCGCCCGATTGCACCGTTGCCATTATCATTTCATAGCCGTCAATATCAAGGGTGTAGGTTTGAACAGCACCCGAAACTACAAGACCGAAATTTACGAGCTTGCTGTCGGGAGTTAAGATCGTTTCCCCTTTTTTGTAGGACCTTTCACTGCAGGCGAAAAACTCAAGCGCCAGATCAAGCTCACTGTCGCTCAGACCTGCAAAAAGCGGACAACTTTTTAGTGTCGTTTTTTTTATTTTTTT
>JAFQPF010000191.1 GCA_017411885.1 Clostridia bacterium | reverse complement strand
GAATCATCAGGGTTATCATATTCAGCACTGTTTACATCCTTTGCTAATTTTAGATTCAAAGTGTAATCGTAGGCAACCTCTCCATTGTTTTCCACTGTAAACTCTTCAATTACTGCATAATATTCTTCTGTGACACTCTGCATTTTTATATCAAGAGTATGTCCCATAAACTTATAATCAATATACACATCAATATTCGCCACTTGTGCGCTTGCAGTTCCCGTAACGGTGGTGGAGTATCTTGCGTAGAGACCGCCGGTCATATGCGAGGTCAGCATACAGAGACACAGCAGCACAAGGCTTATGTAAAACACGACGGGTGTTTTCTTCTTGGTTCTTTCGTTATTCAATTGTAAACACCCTCCTTTCGTGTCTTTTTTGTCAGTTCTTAACTGTCTTTATTTTGTTTCTGCTTCAATTTTTCTATTTCGGCGCGTATCGCGTTAAGCTTTTCCGCGTCCTGCTGTTTTTCCGCCCTATACGATCTTTCAAGCAGCCATACGGCGAGCGCGAGTATCGCAAAGGTGCACAGCGGAGTCTTAACAACGTTGACCAGGTAACCCACAAAGGGAATTGCCAGAACAACCTCGCCCTTCACCTGCTCAATGGTGATAGGATCGTCTTCGGTGTTATTGGCATCTCCGCGCGTGATTATCTCGTCTTCTGAGATGGAGACGATGCGGTGCGTTACTGCCATTCTGCCGTCCTGAAACACGATGATCTGGTTTTCCGAGTAGCTTTCCCGCTCCACGACGATCAGCAGATCGCCCGCCGAAAGCTCCGGCTCCATACTTCCCGAAAGCACTACCGCCGCGCCAACGCCGAAGGGCATCGGAACTGCATTTCCGCCCAGCTTCGCGGCGTTCAAGCTGTAAAAGTTCACGCCAACGATCAGCGCCGCAAGCACCAGCAATGTAATTCGGATTACCGTTTTGGCTCTTTGGTTTTGACTCATTCTTTAGTAAGGTCTTCGACCACCTGCTCCACGTCTATCGGAACAGGATTTTTCTTTTTCTTTGCCATAAGTATCATCAGCACGATTGCGACTATCAGCAAGCTGAACGCGATGCCCGCGAAGATGATATCACCAAGGCCGGACTTCATAACGCCGCCGTTCGTTCCGATATCGGTGTTAGCCTCGGCGATCAATTGAATATTCACCGAAAGACCGACGTTTTCGTCCTTCGCTATGCTTCCAAGGAAGGTATCGTACTCGTCGTTACCCGATTCGAAATCCCATTTCCACTGGAAGACGTACTCCGTGCTCTCACCCTTCACAAGTGTTTTGGAATCGGAGACGTTCGCTATCTGATCGACCGTTGCCCAGGTCTTAGCGTCGCCGATGATGTATTTACCGTCATCGTCCAGCATACGAAACATAACGGGAACGCTATGCTCCGATGTGTACTTCGCGGTGGGAATGAGCTTATAGTCCAGCGCAACCTTGTCCTTATTGCGAAGGCGGATGGTGTACTCCACGGACGTACCGGGAGCAACGACTGCCTGACCGTCCGTACCCGAAACGCTTATCTCGCCCGACTCATTTTCGTACTTTGCCGAGAAGAGCTCGAGGTCCGTTTTGATATTGGACTGGAGCAGAACTTCTCTATCGTCTATTTTTATGTAATCGATGAGACGAATGGTAAGCAGTACAGCGCTGATAATAGTCAGGAGCGCAAGGATGATCAGCACCGTTCCGAAAGCGTTCTTTGTGAAACGCGAATATTTATTATTTATGGTATTATCCAAAGCGTTTTTCTCCTTTTTGACAGTCTTTGGGATTTTTAAGCTTTCAAGGCGCTCGGTGGCTTGCTTTACCAAGCGTTTTGAAAGATCAAAAATCTTTTGCCTTCCACAGCGGGAAGGTGGATTGCCATAGGCAAGACGGATGAGGAGAACAGTTATTGACCCTTGCATCCGTTATTATTTATATTTATAGGAGAATTTACTCTCCTCATCCACCGCTTTCGCGGTCCCCCTTCTCCGCTGGAGAAGGCTAAATTTCTTCCCGCCCGGCCACGTCGGGCGGGAATTAACTTCTCAAAAAGTCAGTTCGTGGGGATTAGTTAGTCTGTGTTGCTGTAATTGTGAGTGTAACAGCGATATTATCCAGAGTTGTAGCATTACCCATAGTTGTGTCAGGCTCAGCAGCATCAACAAATTTCCATTCCCAACCAATAGTAATGTTCTGTGCTGTGGGAAGCGCACCTGCCGCAACAGGTTCACTCTTAGCTGCAACAGCATCAGCAAAAAGAGCAAATGTCTGATACTCATTTCCGTCAAGTTTCCATACGAAGTTGGGATTATTATCAAGTGCATTATAAGAACCAGTTGCAGTAGCTGCAATATCATATTTATATGCAACTTCGGGTGCTGCAATTGTACCATTGGCAGTAAATGCAAGTTCCAGTGTTGCCGTTCCCGATGTACCAGGGGCAATAATGTCCTTACCATCAACGGTATCTATAACGTTACCATCTCCATGCTTAAACAGATCAAAAGTAACCGATGTAGGTTCATTGAACCCCCAATAAGCCACTCTAGCGGTATCAGTAGCAGTAGCTGTTGTTACATACTTCGCGAAAGTGCCGGAAATAGCACATGTGGAAAGGAGAACAGCAACCAAGAGAACGGAAGCGATTCTCATCATCTTGTTTTTCTTCATTTTAGAAAAACTCCTTTCAAAATATAAGATTTTTAAATTCTTCCCTTTATTTCGGGGAAAGATATTTGCCGGCAGTGCCGGTTTTGCGGCAACCGCCGCGGCAATTTATATTCAATCCCCGGACGTGGCTTCCGAGGGAAGAATAACAAATGAATTTGAGG
>JAFQPF010000190.1 GCA_017411885.1 Clostridia bacterium | reverse complement strand
CTGACCGGACATCTTAAGGGCAATATAGTAACGCCTCACCTCGGTGAAATGTCGCGCCTTATAAATAAGGAAGTTTCCGAAATAGCAGAATCGCTTGTAGATACCGCGCGCGAATTTTCGCGCACGCACGGATGTATATGCGCGCTTAAGGATGCGCGCACGGTCGTCACAGCACCAGCACAGCCGGTGTTTATAAATACGGCAGGAAATTCGGGAATGGCAAAGGGCGGCTCGGGCGATACGCTCACGGGAATTATCGCATCGCTCGCCTCGCAAGGGCTTGAGCTATCGGATAGCGCAAGACTCGGCGTGTATCTGCACGCCTACGCAGGCGACCTTGCCGCAGACGAACACGGCGAATACGCGATGCTCGCAAGCGATATTGCCGAGGCAGTCGGCAGGATAATGCGGGGATAAAAAGTTATTTATTGTGTCTATGTTTTTATAAATGTGCACTATTATGCTTTTATGACCTTGACAAATTTTCGCATATATCCTAAAATATGGATAACTTTGGTCAAAGGAGGCAAAATTGATGAAATTAAGATACCCGGATTCTATCCGTATATACACGGACAGTATTAAGCTTGACTATAAAAATGTTACAAATGTGAATAATGATGATATTGCATTGAAGCTTGACATATCAGAAGACGTTCTTACAGTGGAAATGTCTGCAGTGGACACTCCGGTAAGATATGTGAGATTACGCTGGGCGTTTACTGAAAACGAGAAGAGGCACGAGCCGATCAAAATCTGCGCAGACGAATGGGAACGAGCGTACGGGCAAATGGAATGGCGCGGAATATCGGCCAAACGTTGTATGCCATGGGTATGCTTAGTTTCAAACGGCTCCGACTCAATTTCTGATTACAGCGAACGTCGTACAGAATGCTTCGGAGTTAAGGTAAGACCTGATGCAATGTGCTTCTGGCAGTACGATGGCGAAGGAATTACTCTTTGGCTTGATACGCGTTCGGGTGGTATGGGAGTAGTGCTTAAAGGCGGTAAAATCAAGCTTTGCGAAGTGGTTTTCGGAGATTACTCCGGCGTTTCCGCGTTTATGGCGGCTAAAGAGTATTATCGCAGATTGTGTGATGATAAGCTTTCAGTCAATCATAAGGTTTACGGAAACAATAATTGGTATTATGCATACGGAAATTCCTCGGACAGTAAGATACTTGCAGATACAAAGCTGCTGACAGAGTGTTGCCGCGGACTTTCTAACAAACCGTATATGGTAATTGACTCTTGCTGGGAACAGAATCCTTGTGACGGTCCTTGGGATGCGCTCCGCCCGACCTTTTGTGATATGAAAAAGCTCGCTGATGATATCAAAGAAATGGGGGCACGCCCGGGAATATGGTTTAGACCACTATCGGATATGAACCATTCACTTAGTTTGAAAGACGAGTGCCGTGTGTCATGGGCAAACGGATTTTTGGATCCATCTCATCCCGACGTACTTGGATATGTATCCCAAACCGTAAGGATGATTTCACACGATTGGGGATATAAGCTGATAAAACACGATTTTTCCACAAGCGATATTTTTGGAGTGTGGGGATTTGAGCGCTCCGAGGCTTTTGCACGCGACGGCTGGCATTTTTATGACAGAAGCAAGACATCAGCACAGATCGTTGTTGGATTTTACCGTGCAATTCTCGACTCGGCTGATAAAGACACCCTTATTCTTGGCTGTAATGTAATCGGACATCTTGCGGCAGGTCTTGTACACCTTAACCGTGTCGGAGACGATACAAGCGGAGAAGACTGGGAACGTACAAGAAATTACGGTGTAAATGCGCTTGCATTCAGGCTTGTTCATCATGGCGCTTTTTATGAGTCGGATGCCGATTGTATCGGTATTACCGAGAAGATTGACTGGAAGCTTAATTCCGAGTGGCTTAAGCTTTTAAGTATAAGCGGTACGCCGCTGTTTGTTTCTCCGAAGCCCGAAGCAATCACGGATACAATAATCTCAAAGCTCAAAAATGCATATGAAAGAAACTCAAAACAGGCAGATGAGTTGGTGCCGGTTGACTGGATGGAAAATGTGTGTCCCCAAAGGTGGCGTGTTAATGGAGAAGAAACATGCTTTCATTGGTATCCGGATGATGGAGTTCAAAGCTTTGAGCCTTGATTTGATTGTTTTATGAGTGTTACGTCAAACGTAACAAAAAAGCCTTATCCCACCGGAGAAGGCATTAAATAACATACAGACGGCTCTGACGAGCCGTCTGTTGTTTTATCTTATCAAATTCCCACCGATGTCAGGGTATGGGCTTGGGACACAAAAATCACATAAGCCCCACGCGCGTTTTACCCGCGGGTGCTACCCGCCTCGCCGAGCTCGAAGGCTTTCATATTAAGCTCCAAGAACTTTTCGGGCACGCTCATCTTGATCGCCTTGACAAGCGTTTCACGGTCAAAGCCAAGCGCGTGCGACATAAGTCCGATAAGCGCTACGTTTACTGCCTTTTCGCTTCCTGCCTCACGTGCGATTGAAAGCGCGTCAGCCGCGATAACGTTCACGCCCTTTGCCTGCATCTTCTCTACAAGGTCAGCAGGATACTCTGCCGCGCCGGTGATTACCGGCATCGGATTGATCTGCTGGGTATTCGTGATAACTGTTCCGCCCTTTTTGAGGTAGGATAACCATCTTGCGGCTTCCAAAAGCTCAAAGGACATTATAATATCCGCTTCTCCCTTGCATATCACGGGGGAAGCTACCTTTTCGCCAAACTTAACGTAGGTTACGACCGAGCCGCCGCGCTGGCTCATTCCGTGAACCTCGGATACCTTTACATCGTACCCTTCAAGCATTACTGCGTTACCGAGTATACGGCTGGCAAGCAGAGAGCCCTGTCCGCCTACGCCGACTATCATTATATTCTTTCCCATTCTGCTCACCTCACTTAATCGCGTCCTTGGGACACATCTGCGGGCAAAGTCCGCATCCGACACAAAGTGTTGCGTCGATCTTAGCCTTGCCGTTTACGATAGAAATGCACGGACAACCGATCTTCATACAAGCCTTGCAGCCGATACACTTGTCAGTATCTACGCTGACAGGCGGATTGTGCTTAACGTACTTAAGAAGCGCGCAGGGCTTACGGCAGATAATAACCGAGGGAGTGTTTGAATTAAGCTCTTCCTTAAGGACCTTTTCGACCTCCTTGAGGTTATTCGGGTCTACTATTCTGATATGCTCGTCCGCAACACCTGCGGCGCGTGCGATATTTTCAAGCATAATTCCGTGAACAGGCTCGCCCTTGAGCGTAAAGCCTGTGCAGGGGTTCTGCTGATGGCCTGTCATACCTGTGATGCTGTTATCAACGATAACGACTGTAGAGTTACCCTTGTTGTAGGTGATATTCGCAAGTCCGGTCATACCCGAGTGCATAAAGGTCGAGTCGCCGATTACAGCAACGCTCTTATTCTCCTCGCCGCGGATCTTATTGTAGCCGTGGAGAGCCGATATAGACGCGCCCATACAAAGAGTTGTATCCATAGCCGAAAGAGGTGCCGCCGCGCCAAGCGTATAGCATCCGATGTCTCCGCTTACGTAAAGTCCGAGCTTCTTGAATATGTAGAATATTCCTCTGTGGGGGCATCCCGGGCAAAGCACGGGAGGTCTTACGGGAATATTTTCATCAAGAGCTACAAATTCAGCCTTTTTGCCGAGAAGCTTTTCTGCGATAAGCTCCTGAGAGAATTCGCCGATGTTGGGAAGAAGATTCTTGCCCTCTACGTTGAGTCCAATAGCCTTGCAATGCTCCTCGATAAATGCGTCAAGCTCCTCGATAACGATTACGCGCTCATACTTGCTTGCGAAATCCTTGATAAGCTCATCGGCAAAGGGATATACAAGTCCGAGCTTGAGGTAGGACGCACTGTCGCCAAATGCTTCGAGCGCGTATACGAAGGACGGGCCTGATGTGATGATACCGAGCTTGGTGTTGTTATCTATTACCTTATTAAAGGGGCAGTCGCAGGCAAATTTTGAAAGTGCTTCAAGTCTTTCTTCAACCACAACGTGTCTGCCTCTTGCATTTGCAGGCATCATAACGTGCTTAGCCGCCGACTTTTCATAAGGCTTTACTTCATACTCAACGCGGTCACTCGTTTCAACAAGCGACTGAGAGTGGGATACTCTCGTATTGAGTCTGAGAATAAAGGGAGTGTCAAATTCCTCGGAATACTTGTAAGCGAGCTTTGTAAACTCAAGGCATTCGCCCGAATCGGACGGCTCAACTATCGGGAGCTTTGCCGCTCTCGCATAATGGCGGCTGTCCTGCTCGTTCTGTGACGAGTGCATACCGGGGTCATCCGCAACGCCTATTACCATACCGCCGTTAATACCTGTATACGAGGTGATGAAAAGCGGGTCTGCGGCAACGTTGAGTCCAACGTGCTTCATACCGCAGAAGGAGCGTCCGCCGCCGATTGCCGCGCCGAGCGCGACCTCAAGAGCAACCTTTTCATTAGGTGCCCATTCAGCATAGACCTCATCATATTTTGCAACCGCCTCGGTAACCTCGGTGCTCGGAGTTCCGGGGTAGCTTGAAACGAGCTTTACGCCCGCCTCATACAGACCTCTTGCAACGGCTTCGTTGCCAAGCATCAGTTTTTTCATAATCTGTTTCCTTTCGGGAAGGTATTTTGTATTTATTCTTTATCTATAAGAGCCCTGATATTATAGACAGGCTCTATCGGCTCGGTCATTATGATAGCCTCACAGTTCGTACTGCCGTCACTTTTTACCGTGCGGATATAATACTGACCGTCGCTTTGTGTCATATAGACCTTAAGAACATCACCGCACAACGCCTCGGAAATATAGCTTATACCAAGCATAAGTATGCGCTTGTTATTCATTTCCGGAATAAAATCACACAGCATATCCGGGTAATTGGTGTTGTTGATATGTCCGTTTGAATCAAGATCGCTGTATACAACACTTCTTTCGCCCACAAGCGCAAGCTCAAGCTCAGGCGGAATGCATATGCGCGAGGGTGAATCAAGCTCAAGCGGAAGCTCACATTCGATCTCACACTCAAAATCCGAAACACGGCACAGGCGGTGCTTTTCAAAATCTATAATTCCCCACACGGTCGTGGCTTCGGCGACTATGTTACCGTCAACCCTTGCCTGATAGCATCTGTTGAAGGAAAAGCCGCGGCTTTCGCACGGCCAGGTTGAAACCTCAAGTGTTTCATACGCGCATACCGGCTTATATACGCTCATATTCAACCTTGTAAGCAGGTATGATTTTCCCATTTCAAGCAGACTTTTCTGAGATATATTTGTATCTTCAAGCTGAAGTGTCGAGCATTCCTGCATAAATCTCAGAAGCGCAGACACCTTAAGATTTCCGCTTGCATCACAATGGTGCAGGTCGATCTTAAAATTTTCAAAGGTTTTCATTTGACTTTACTCTTATTTGTTCGAAAGGAATGGGCAAACTTACCCATTCCTTCGTTTACGGTCAATATACTATTTCGTTTACTCTGATCATACCCTCGATAGCGCTTACCTTTTCAACAAGTGTTTCGGGAAGCGTGCCGTGGTATTCAAGCATAGTGTATGCAAGCTCCTTCTTGGAGTGGTTGATCATATTTTCGATATTGATATGAGCCTCAGAGAATGCGCCCGAGATCTGGCTGATTATTGCAGGCACGTTCTTGTGCATAAGGCAAAGACGTGCATCGCCGCCGCGGGGCATTGTAGCGTTCGGGAAGTTTACGCTGTTCTTGATATTACCGTTTTCAAGATAGTCGATAAGCTCGTTTGCCGCATAGATCGCGCAGTTGTCCTCGCTCTCCTCTGTGGATGCACCGAGGTGAGGGATTGCGATGATCTTATCTTCGCAAATAATATCGTCTGTCGGGAAGTCGGTAACGTAGCTTGCAACCTTGCCCTCTGCGATAGCCTTCTTGAGGTCATCGGTATTAACGAGGTCTGCTCTTGAAAGGTTGATGATACGAACGCCATCCTTCATCTTAGCAAAGTTTTCAGTACAAAGCATACCCTTTGTCTGGGGAGTTGCGGGAACGTGAACGCTTATGTAATCGCTCTTTTCGTAAATTTCATCATAGCTTGCAGCCTTTTCGATCGAACGGGAAAGTCCCCATGCTGCCTCAACCGTGATATAGGGGTCACAGCCGAGCACCTTCATACCAAGCGACTTTGCTACGTTTGCAACAAGTCCGCCGATAGCGCCGAGACCGATGATACCGAGAGTCTTGCCCTCGATCTCACAGCCCGCAAACTTGCTCTTGCCCTTTTCAACCGCCTTTTCGGGAGCCTCTGTTCCCTTAAGCGTCTTTACCCATTCGATACCGCCTACGATATCACGGGAAGCGAGCAATAAAGCGGCTACTGCAAGCTCCTTAACGCCGTTTGCGTTAGCGCCGGGTGTGTTGAATACAACGATACCCTGCTCGGAGCATTTGTCTATCGGAATATTGTTAACTCCGGCACCTGCTCTCGCGATCGCGCGGAGATTTGCGCCGAATTCCATATCGTGCATTACTGCAGAACGAACCATTATCGCATCGGGATCAGCAATATCCTCGGCGATTTCATACTTTTCTGCGTCAAAGCGGTCTGTGCCGACCTTGGCGATCTTATTGAGTAACTGTATCTTCTTTTTCATCGTACTATTCCTTTACTATTACTTCTTGGGGTTATTCTTTGCGAATTCGTCCATAAACTTAACGAGTGCTTCAACACCCTCGATGGGCATAGCGTTGTAAATGGAAGCTCTCATACCGCCGACAGAACGGTGGCCCTTAATGTTCTTGAAGCCCTGAGCGTCTGCTTCCTTTGCAAACTTCTTATCAAGATCAGCGTCGCCTGTAACGAAGGTTACGTTCATCATAGAACGGTAAGGCTTTTCAACGGGAGCAACGTAATAATCCTGAGCATCGAGATAATCGTAAAGAACAGCCGCCTTCTTTTCGTTGTGCTTCTTCATAGCCTCAAGGCCGCCGAGATCACGTACCCACTCGTATACGAGCTTTGCGATATAGATCGGATAGCAAGGAGGTGTGTTATACATAGAATCGTTATCCGCCATTGTCTTATAGTCAAGCATAACGGGTGTTTCGGGACGAGCCTTGCCCATAAGGTCTTCTCTGATGATTACAACTGTAAGACCTGCGGGAGCCATATTCTTCTGTGCGCCTGCGTAGATAACACCAAACTTTGTAACGTCAACAGGCTCACTCATAATGCAGCTGGACATATCGGCAACAAGCGGAATATCGCCTGTGTCGGGGATATAGTTGAACTTTGTTCCGTAGATGGTATTGTTAAAGCAGATATGTACGTAGTCAGCGTCGGGTCTGATATCCTCGCGCTTGATCTGGGGGATATAGGTGTTGTTCTTATCCTCGCTGGAAGCGATGCAAACGACGTCACCGTACTTCTTTGCTTCCTGGAAAGCCTTCTTGGAAAACTGACCGGATACGATGTAGTCTGCCTTTCCCGAACCGTTCATAAGGTTGAGCGGTACTGCAGCAAACTGTGTGGAAGCACCGCCCTGAAGAAAGAGCACCTTATAATTATCGGGAATATTCATAATAGAGCGGAAGAGTGCTTCGGCTTCCTTGATGATCTCTTCATAAACGGGAGATCGGTGGCTCATTTCCATAACCGACATTCCGGAATCCTTGTAGCAAACGAGCTCTGACGCTGCCTTTTCAAGTACCGAAAGCGGAAGTGCGGACGGACCTGCCGAAAAATTAAATACTCTGTTCATAAAAATTCCTCCATACCGGGTAACCCGGTTAACAAAATTACAAGTCGCAAGCCGAAATAACGGCATTAAAATAGAGTTTTTGCGATGTTACCTACTATTATACTATTATTACGCGCTTAAGTCAAGCAGATTTCCCTCATTTTTTCAACTTTGTATAATTTATCTCTCATTTATGCATATTTATACTTCGTTTTGGAGTATTCGTCAAAAAACGGATTTTTTATCGCAAATTGCCGTTTATACAAAAAAGCTTACGGCGAATAATAATAACTGCAACAGATAGTATTAAATTCAATAAAACGAGGTAGAAAAAATGCAAATGTCAACAAAAGCAACGTCGGTAATAGTAGCCGCTGTCACGGGTGCTGCGGCAGGTACGATGATAGCACTTGTAAGCTCACCCAAGAAAGCCGCCTGCCGCAAAGTCAACAGCTTTGCCAAAAGCACAAGCAGGCTTCTCGACACCGCAGGCACAATATTTATCAGTATGGCAGACATTCTGAAATAAAGAGAAAGAAGGAGAGCTTTCGCCTCTCCTTCTCTTTTTTATCTCTCTATCACAAAATGCACGGGAAGTCCGTCCTTATAGGTAAGCGAGACCTCGCCGTTTATAAGCGGAAGCAGATAATCCACGCACTCGTCTGTGACGTTGTTTCCGCGCTCGGTTATAAACTCACGCGGCACGTATTTTATCTTATTTGCGATCTCGGATATATCGCGCGCAACGCACTTCACCGAATAGCTTTCCTCTCCGCGTTCAAAGCACATCATCTTTGCGCTTTCGCCACGCACAGCACACGCTACAGCCGCGCGGCCTACCGCTACCGATTCTTCAAGGTCACACCGTGACGCTATGTGAGAAGCGCATCTCTGCGGCAGATTGAGCTCTACCGAGCGGACCTTGCATCCAAGCTTTTCCTTGACTGCATTTTCAAGCATTTTGCCGGTGCCGGCAAGGTATTTATGACCGAACACGTCGGTAGCACCGCTTTGTGCCGACTCTCCGACGTAGCGTCCGTCGGCAAGTCTT
>JAFQPF010000189.1 GCA_017411885.1 Clostridia bacterium | reverse complement strand
CCTCGTTCATTTTTGTTATCTTGTGCATTTTACACCCTCCGTTCACAAAGGGTATTATACCATACATTGGTGTCTGAGTCAAGGTTGTTTTTTACGAGGGGGGGAGAAGCAAACCCTTCGATATCATGAAGAAATTACATCGACGAACGTATCCGCCGTAAGGCGGTGCTGAGCGATCGAATTTCGTCCAAGGGAAAGGATACGTAAGGGAGAACCGCATGGTTTCCCACAGAACCGCAGGTTCTGTTAGCGTCATTTGGTTACTTTCATCGCGTGATGAAAGTAACTCCCCCGGAAGGGTAGCTAACAACTACACGATACAAAAACAAGTCAAAATAACACGCAAAAAAGCCTTGGGGTTTACCCAAGGCTTTCCTTTTACACGTTCATTATTATCGGGAGTATCATCGGACGGCGCTTCGTGCGATTGTATATAAACTTTGAAAGACTGTCCTTGACCGCAAGCTTTATCTCATTCCAGTCAACACATCCATCGTATATGCAATCGTCAATAGATTCCCTTGCCACCTCGCGGAGCTCATCCATAAGCTCCTCTGCCTCACGCACGTATACAAATCCGCGCGATACAATGTCAGGTCCTGCAATAACCTCGCCCATTTCCACGTCTACGGTTGCAACGACGATTATGATACCGTCCTGTGAAAGATGACGTCTGTCGCGAAGCACGATATTTCCTACGTCGCCTACGCCAAGTCCGTCCACAAGCACGCGTCCACAGGGTACACTTCCACCCCATTTTGCAGTCGTGCGCGAAAGCTCAAGCACCTTTCCTATTTCGGAAACAAATATCTTATCGGGCTCCATACCCATTTCGATCGCAATTTCGCGGTTTTTGATAAGATGCTTCATTTCGCCGTGTATCGGCATAAAGAACTTCGGCTTGACAAGCGCGTGCAAAAGCTTAAGCTCCTCCTGGCAGGCGTGACCTGAAACGTGAACGTCGGCTACGGCGTCATTAAGAACGGTAACGCCCTTGCGGTAAAGCTCGTTAATTATATTTCCCACAAGCTTTTCATTACCGGGAATAGCGTTTGCGCTTATCACAACGAGGTCCTTAGGTCCGAGCTCGACCTTATCGTGATCCGAGAACGCCATTCTGTAAAGCGCGCTCATCGGCTCGCCCTGGCTTCCTGTGGTAATGATCGTTACCTGCTCGGGCGGATAACGCTTGATATCGTTTATATCAATAAGCACTCCCTCGGGATCGTGCATACATTCAAGCTTGATCGCTGTGCTTACAATATTTATCATACTCCTGCCGGTAACCGCCACCTTTCGTCCGTGATCGGCTGAGGCATTTATGATCTGCTGCACTCTGTGCACGTTTGAAGAAAAGGTTGCTATGATGATTCGCTTGTCGGTGTTTTTCAGGAAAATATCGTCAAGCGATTTTCCTACCTTCTTTTCACTCGGAGTATATCCGGGGCGCTCTGCGTTGGTCGACTCACACATCAAAAGAAGCACACCCTTGTTTCCGATCTCACCTATACGCGCGATATCGGTCATCTTACCCTCTATCGGCGTAAGGTCAAGCTTGAAGTCACCCGAATGGAAAACTACGCCGACCGGAGTCGTTATCGAAAGCGCGCAGGCATCAACGATCGAATGGTTCACGTGTATAAACTCAACCTTGAACCAGCCTGCCTTGATCACCTCGCCCGCCTTTACCGTATTAAGCTCGGGCTTGTAATCGAAGGTATGCTCCAAAAGCTTGTTTTCGATAATACCGATGGTCAGCCTCGCACCGTATACGGGTGCTTTTATCGTCTTGAGAATATAAGGAAGCGCGCCGATATGATCCTCGTGACCGTGAGTTATAAAGAATCCGCGAATCTTATCCTGATTCTTTTCAAGATAGGTGACGTCCGGGATAACAAGGTCTATTCCGAGCATATCATCATCCGGAAAGCCAAGTCCGCAGTCTATTATGATGATATCGTCCTCGTACTCAAGAGCGCACATATTCTTGCCTATCTCCTGAAGTCCGCCTAAGAACATCACCTTTAATTTGTTATTTGCCATATAAAAAGCCTTTCCGCAGAAATCCCTTCTGCAATTTTTCAAAATTTATGTATTAAGGCAGAATAAACGCACACTCTGCCCATGGACAGTCAATTATATTTGCACAACAAAACAAAGCCTGAAGGAAAATTCAAGCCGGGAAGCTATTTGCGCGGACACGGGCGATCAATCCGCGCACTTTTGTGCGTATAAAAAAACGGACACTTAAATACATATACATTATACTATATAACTATTGCTTTTGCAATATGCATTTTTCACAAATGTTTATTTAAACAGCACACTCGAAAGTAAAATGAGAACTGCTGTGATCCCCAAAAGGCTCGTGCATACAAGAAACCAGAATACACCAAGGCTTATTTTAACGCTCTTTTTTTCGTTTTTATCCGAAAGCAAGGCGTTTTCTCTTATGATCCTGTTTGCCTCCGCTATCATATCGCTTTTACTCATATCGTTTTGACCCGTGCTCGGCCTTAATATAAAATACGCCTCCTCGAACACAGTATCCGCGCATCCCGATATCTTTATCATTCTTCTCTGCGTGCCCTTAAGTACCACCGCTTTATCCCCTTCGGAAATGACAATATTTTTCAAGGATATTATTGACATCCGTTGTTTTTTTATGCACAGTAGCATATAATAGAGTGTAAAAAAAAGACCGTGCCGACGGCACGGTCAACAATATTAAAGCATATCAGCTATCTGCCTTGCGCAGCTTGTGCAAACGTATGCGGAGCCGATCTGATTAAGCTCCTTTTCGCGCTTGCATATAACGCACATCGGCACTTCTCTTCTTATTACGATCGCATTAGCTTCAAGAGAGATTCTGAGATTATCATTATCAGTGATCCCAAGAGCTGTTCTCATCTTCTTGGGTATTACCACTCTGCCAAGTGAATCAAGCTGTCTTATATCTGCCGCTTCGCTTTTCATATATTCATCCCTTTCTTATATACCAAGCGTTTTTCGTGCTTTTTCCTGCTTATTTTACAATATCTTCCAAAAAATGTCAATTGTTTTGCCAAAATTATTATTTAAACTTTTTTTGAACTGCCAAAAGGAGTGAAAAAATGTTAGCCAAAACCTTTGCCGTTATGTGCATACTTTCGTTTGCCTGCGCGTTAGCTACAGGCCGCACAGATGCCCTTACACCCGCGATTTTCGCAGGTGCTTCACGCGCGCTTGACATAAGTGCTTCACTTGTGGGTATGACCTGTCTGTGGTGCGGAATTATGAATATACTAAAAAAGACCGGCGCAATAGAGATACTTGCGAAGATCATATCACCGATACTGAAGCTTTTGTTTCCGACAGCATACAAGACCGGTAACGGTATACAGGAATGTGCGGCAAGCATTTCGGCAAATCTGCTCGGTATCGGCAACGCCGCAACTCCGTTTGCGCTTTCGGCTCTGAATGAAATGAGTATTGACAACGAAAACACAAGCACAGCAAGCGACGATATGATAATGCTTTCTCTTATTAGCGCTTCTCCGATCAGTATTATGCCAATGACCGTCATAACACTCAGAAACGGTGCCGGAAGCCTTTCTCCGACAAAAATACTTGTTCCGGTATGGATATGCTCACTCTGCGGTTTTGCAGTCTCAGTGATGCTTTCACGCCTCTTTGCCAAGCTTTCGCAAAGGAAGAGGAAAAATAAATGAGCCTTGTCAGTTCTATTATTGTACCCGGAATAATCACGCTTATAGCGTTGCTTTTGCTTTTTTCAAAAAAAGATCTTCTCGAAAGCTTCAATACGGGGGCAACCTCGGGAATAAGGCTGACCGTATCGCTTTTCCCGAGCCTTTTGCTTACCTGTATCGCCGCCTCGCTTTTTACCGCATCGGGTGCAGGCGAAATTCTTGCGCGCTTGCTTTCTCCGATAACCTCGCTTTTGGGCATACCGTCCGAGATACTTCCCTTTTTAACCGTGCGTCCGATATCGGGAAGCGCGTCAAGCGCTCTGCTTGCACAGCTTTTTGAAGACTACACAAGCGACGGATACATTGGCTTTGCCGCATCGGTCATCGCCGGAAGCTCGGACACACTCTTTTACATATTAGCGATATACTCGTCCGCCGCCGGAGTTAAAAATATGCGCTACGCTATACCCGTAGGACTGTTGACTATGCTTTTTACAACAGTTCTGGCTTGTATGATATCGGGGATGTTTATTTGATGAGTTTTTAGAGTAGGAATATATTTTTGCGAGTATATTTTTGCGAGGGGGACTTTTT
>JAFQPF010000013.1 GCA_017411885.1 Clostridia bacterium | reverse complement strand
TTGAAAAGCTTTTCAATTCAAACACGAACAGACTCAATCTCACGATCGGTGCAGTTTTCCTTACTGCATCACTTGCGATGATAGACTTCCACGTAGGTCCTGTTCACGTAAGCTTTTCTTCTCTTCTCACCTGTATGATGCTCGGTACGGTATTCTGCAATACCTGTTCCCTTTCTCACGATCTTATGGCGGCTTCCGACAAGTGGACCTCCCCCTTGTTTGCTGTATTCTTCGTGATAAGCGGTGCTGAGCTTGAGCTTGGCGTGTTCGCAGACTGGGCGATCGTTGTTATCGGTATCATTTACATTATCTTCCGTTCACTCGGTAAATATTTCGGAACCTTTGCAAGTGCAAAGGCTACAAAATGCTCACCTGAGATTTGCAAATTCCTCGGCATCACGCTCTTGCCGCAGGCAGGTGTCGCGCTCGGAATGTGCTCGATTGCCGCTGCTCAGTGGCCTGATCAGGGCGCACTGATACGAAATATCACACTCTTTGCCGTACTCGTATACGAAATCTTCGGCCCTATGTTCACAAAGATGGCTCTCACCGCAGCAGGTGAAATCAAGCCTATCTCGGACGAGGTCAAGCAGCGTCGTCAGGCTAAGCTTGACGAGGTGCAGGCAAAGAAAGGCAACTAACAAAAAAGCGTGGCTTGAAGCCACGCTTTCTTTATGCTCTTTTTTCTACGAAGTATTCTTCGTTTTCGCTGATCGCCTTTAATGCCGCTTCCCACATCGGTGCCGCTTTGAACAGATAACAGTCTGCTTCAAGCACCTTTCCGTACTCAGGCTTGTACAGATTTTCTATTCTTGCATAACGCTGTTCAAATCCGTTCTCGCCTATATAGTGGTAATAATACTCTTTTTTTATTTCTTTTCCGGTTTCATCAATAAGGGTATATTCCCTCTTATCCTTGCTCAAGGCGTACCACACGCCTGCCTTTTCCTCTATTCCGTGGAATGATGTATTGGGACGGATAGTACATCCGAGCATAAGCACCTTCCCGTTATACTTCGGAAGCAAAGCGAAGGGGGAAAGCTCGCCCACAGGGGTATTTGTATTTATATGTCCCTCTGTTATCTCATTGGCGTATTTACCGTAAGCGGCAACCGAGTGAGTCGGATGCATACTGCGGATCACACCCTCACGCTCACGGAACACGTTTCCGATCTTTCCCACACAGCTTGGTGTGTCCTTAACAGAAAATATCGGGTTATCTGCAGTTACGGTTGCATAGGAAAGGGTCGGTATAAGTAACGTACCGTCTGTCAATATGTCAAGAAGCGTATCTATTACAGTATCAGCTCCGCCCTCAACATATCCGAGCGATGAAAGTGAGCTGTGCATCAAAATCGTATCGTCACTTTTAATACCAAGTGCGACAAGGTCATTTTTCATTTTTTCGTTTATCATTTTATAGCTCCCTTGATTAAATATCAAAATTAGTAAATTTTCTGTAGTAATCCACCTTTTCCGCAACCATACGAGCTCTTTGAGATGCACGCCTGTAGAAATCCTCAGCAGTGGTGTTTTCGTATACAGCCTTATTCCAGTTAAACACTTCAAGCATAATACTGTTGTTATATCTTGCTTTTCCTATCGATTTTGCTACACGGTCAAAATCTATTTTACCGTCATACGGGAGCATATGTGCATCTCCGTTGTATTCGCAGAAATTATCGTGCACGTGAAGCTGCACGAGTCTGTCTCCGAAAAGGGGCATAAATCTTCTTGAATGAGCAAAGCATTCCTCGTGACCGGTATCCCAGCAAAAGCCGACGTCGGGAAACTGTTCCATAACAAAGGCAAGATTTGCAAGCATTCTCTGGTTTTCAAACGCAAGCTTCACGCCGCAAGCTCTTGCGTGCTCTACAAGGTGTGAAAAGCGCTCGTAGCCGATGTTGCTGATTCTGGGGGCATCAACACCCGATGAAAGATGAACGACGCACACAGGGATGCTATTTGCCGCACAGGCATCGACCGCGTCTGTGAGGCGCGAAAGCATTGTATCGCCATTACTTCCCTCTCTCCACATATCGTTAATCCCGTCAAAGGGTGCGTGAATACTTTCACAGTTGATATTGCGCTCACCGATCAGCTTCATTATTCTAACCACATTTGAATAATCCATACCGATAAATATCGAGTCAAAGCCGTTTTTACTTATAAGCTCGATTTCTCTTTCAAGCTCAAGGCCCTCATAAGCATTCATATTTATTCCGATTTTCATATCACACCTCCACATATCAAAATAATTATACTACTATCGGACGTCATTGTCAACCAATAGATTAATAATGTGTAGCACCGCAAAAGTTTGTGAAACAAAAAGTATGGAAAGCAGTATTTATTACATTGACGAAACAAATAATTTATGCTATAATAAGGAATAAATAGCGCAAAGAGGCTAAAAAGTATGAAAAGGATTAGGCTTACAACGACTCAAATTATATTATTGAGTTTTATTTTGGTGATATCGCTCGGAAGCATTCTATTGACTCTGCCAATAAGCTCAGCTGACGGAAATTCAGTACCGTATATTGATGCTCTTTTCACGGCAACAACGTCAACCTGCGTTACCGGGCTCGTGACATTGCCAACATTTTCAACGTGGGGTGTTTTTGGACAGGTTATTATACTGATATTGAT
>JAFQPF010000188.1 GCA_017411885.1 Clostridia bacterium | reverse complement strand
TGACGAGGAGAGAGCTTATCGAAATTTTCGGCGGATGGCTCTCCGGGGCGCGTGGAAGTAAAAAAAACACGCGGCTCGTTAGCCGTATAACAAATATTCGGGTAACCGGAAAACAGAAATTACGGCAGAAAAATCAAAAGAAAAGGAGCGGGTCATACCCGCCCTTTGATACCGGGCGGTATGACCCGTTATGGTATTGTATATGTGTGGAATTATCGGTTGTGTCGGTAATGAAAATACACTTGAGGTGTTGCTTGACGGACTCACTGCGCTTGAATACAGAGGATACGATAGCGCGGGAGTTGCTGTCTTTGATAACACGCAAAGGCTTTGCTCTGTAAAGGATCGTGGCAGAGTTTCAATGATCGCCCCGAGAGTGCTTGAGATAAAAGGCGCATCTTGCGGTATCGGACACACGCGCTGGGCAACTCACGGCGCGGTAACAATGGAAAACTCACATCCTCACGGAAATGACAGCCTGCAGATAGTACATAACGGAATCATAGAAAATCACGCCCATCTGAAAAAGGAGCTCACGGAGCTTGGATACAGCTTTAAATCCGAAACCGATACCGAGGTAGCGGCGCTTTTGCTTGATCATTATAATAAGCAAGCCAAAAGCAAGCTTGAGGCGATCGGTAAAACGGTAAAAAGGCTTGTCGGCTCCTATGCACTCGGCATCGTTTTTGCAGACGAGCCGGGGGTGATCTATGCTGTGCGAAAGGATTCACCGCTTATAATTGGCATAGGCGAGGGCGCAAATTATATTGCGTCGGATATGACCGCCTTGCTTAAATATACGCGTGAGCATTATTCTCTTGAAAACGGGGATATTGCAAGGATCACTGCGCAGGACATAGAGATTTATAATAACGGTGAAAGGATCACAAGAAAAAAGCTTTATGCCGACTGGGACAGGAGCGCGGCAGAAAAGGGAGGTTATCCGCATTTTATGCTTAAGGAGATTTACGAATCTCCGGATGCCGTAAGAAGCACGCTTCGTGTGCGTATAGTCGATATGCTGCCCGATTTTACCTGCGATAAGCTTGACGAGAGCATATTTGAACGAATATCGCGTGTGTATATCGTTGCCTGCGGTACAGCTATGCACGCAGGGCTTATCGGAAAAAACAAGCTTGAGTCATTCGCAAAGCTTCCCACAAGCGTGGAGATAGCATCCGAATTCAGGTATAACCCGCCGATGTTAAATGAACACGACCTTGTCGTGATAATATCGCAATCGGGTGAAACCGCTGATTCGCTTGCGGCACTTAGGCTTGCAAAGGAAAAGGGTGCAAAAACGCTTGCTGTTGTAAATGTTGTAGGCTCGTCTATAGCCAAGGAAGCGGATTTTGTGCTTTATACTTATGCGGGACCCGAGATCGCGGTTGCCAGCACAAAGGCGTACAGCGTGCAGTCGGCGCTTATCACGCTTCTTGCAATAAGAGCCGGTATGCTTCGCGGATGCATTGATGAAGAGCTTGCAAAAAACCTTGCAGGTGAGCTTTATACCGATGCGACAAGGGCTGTTGAGCAGATCCTTGAGCGTGCTGATGAGATCAAGGCGTGTGCGGAAATGCTTTATCAGAATGACGACGCCTTCTTTATCGGGCGCGGCATAGACTATGCTCTTGCCTGTGAGGGCTCGCTTAAGCTTAAGGAGATTTCCTATATACACAGCGAGGCGTATGCCGCGGGTGAGCTTAAGCACGGCACGATATCGCTTGTGACCGAAAACGTACCTGTGATCGCGCTTGCGAGTGTAAGCAAGCTTTATGACAAGATGGAAAGCAATATCCGCGAGGTCGTATCAAGAGGAGCAAAGGTTATCCTTATAACAAGTGATGAAAGAGAGCTTGGTTATACGACGATAAGGCTGCCTGAGATAAGCGAGCGCGTAAGCTTTCTGCCTGTGGCAGCTGTGCTTCAGCTTCTTGCGTATTACACGAGTGTTATGCGTGGATGTGACGTGGATAAGCCCCGTAATCTTGCGAAATCCGTAACCGTTGAGTGAGCAAATATTTCTTTGAAAGGAAGTAGAAAAAATGCCTGAAATCAATGAAGCATTATTAAACCTTAGCACAAAAGCGACCGATTATGCCATAAAGCTTGTCGGCGCACTGCTCGTGCTTATTGTCGGTCTTAAGCTTGCAAAGTGGGCGACAAAGAAGATCGCAAAAAGGATCGGCAAATCCAAGATCGACGAAAGCGTATCGCATTTTCTGTTAAATGCGGTAAAGATAGTATTATACGTTCTCGTCATCATTTCCGCGGCAGGAATCATCGGAATTCCCGCAACCTCGTTTATTACCATACTCGCGTCTGCAGGTGTTGCGATAGGCCTTGCACTTCAGGGCTCGCTTTCCAACATCGCAGGAAGTCTGATGATACTTTTCTTCAGACCGTTCAAGATCGGTGATTTTGTTGAGTGCGCCGGAGTATCGGGTACTGTTGAGGATATCGGACTTTTCTATACGGTTATAAATACTCCCGACAACAAAACGATAACCTGCCCTAACGGTACGGTGTCAAACGGAGTCATAACCAATTATTCGACCAAGGATACAAGAAGAGTGGATATCACCTTCTCGGCTTCCTACGGTTCGGATATAGAAAAGGTTAAGTCGGTGATAAACGATTGCGTAAAGGCTCGTGCGGAGATACTCGCAGATCCCGAGCCGTTTATCGGAATGGTTTCGCAAAGCGCAAGCTCGCTTGATTTTGTGTGCCGCGTATGGGTAAACAGTGCGGATTACTGGACTGTATACTTTGCCCTTATGGAAAGTGTGAAGAATGCGTTTGATAATAACGGCATTGAGATTCCCTTCCCTCAGATGGA
>JAFQPF010000187.1 GCA_017411885.1 Clostridia bacterium | reverse complement strand
TATCGGCAGGACCGTGGCTGTAAGAGTCGCGGGGCTTGAGCATTTTGATATTTCGCAGATATTCGATTGCGGTCAGGCTTTCAGGTTTCTTCCTGTAGGTGATGATCCGTATCACGTTGGCGGAGTAGCGTTTGGGCGGTACGTCGAGTTTATTCAAGATGGAGATACGCTGATAATAAAAAACGCCACTTACGCCGATTATGAAAACATATGGAAGCGTTATCTTGCGCTTGATATTGACTACGCACAGATAAAAAGCGAGCTTGAACAGGCTTTTTTAAGTCAGTCCGACCGCGGCGTGTTTTCGCGTGCGGTAAAGCTCGGGCACGGCATCAGACTTCTCAGGCAGGAGCCGTGGGAATGTCTTTGCTCGTTTATCATATCGCAGAACAACAATATTCCGCGTATACGCAAGATAATCGACGCGCTTTGTAAGCGTTACGGTGATAGGATAGAATTTGACGGAAACGAGTATTATTCTTTCCCGACACCCGAGGTCATAGCAGAAGCAGGTGTAGATGCGATATTTGAGCTTCGCACAGGCTTCAGGGCGAAATACATACACGATGCCGCGCTTGCCGTGAGCGAAAAGCGGCTTGAGCTTGACTCTCTCTTTTCTCTTGAAGGTGCAGAGGTTGAGCGTATTCTTTGCAGAATAAAAGGGGTAGGACCGAAGGTCGCTGCCTGCGCAATGCTGTTTTCACTTGAAAAATACGAAGCTTTCCCTATCGACGTCTGGGTAAAGCGTATACTTGAAAAATATTATCCCGACGGTCTTGATATTTCCGCGCTCGGGGAATATGCCGGTATCGCTCAACAGTATCTTTTCTATTATGAGCGGTATTTCGGCGGAGATGAACAATAATGAAAAAAGGTGATAAAATGGAAAACAAGCTTGGCTTCAGACAAATTTTGACTATTGTCGTTCTCGGTTCACTTACTCTTGTAGGACTTATGAACCTGGACGTCGTTTTCGGCGTGATCGGCTTTGCTTTAAGCATACTCGCGCCCTTTATATACGCGGGCATCGCGGCGGCGGTGCTTAACGTGCTTATGAGCGCGATAGAAAAGTGGATAAGGGCGATATTTAAGAAAAAGACACCTAAGGATGGGCTTGTTACTGCGATAAGCCTTATTCTTTCGCTTGTTATTGTGTTTGCGGTATTGGCGGGAGTTGTTCTTCTGATTATACCTCAGTTTGCGTCAACAGTACCAATGATAGTAAGCTCGATAAAGGCTAACTGGGGAACGATATCCGAATTTTTGAGCAACGTCAACATTGACCCGAACAGTGTTTATTCATTGCTTACGAATATGGATACCGGCACGATCCTTCAGAAGCTGACCTCGGGCATCGGGGATGTTTTCGGCACAGTGATAAGCGCAGTAAGCTCGATCACCGGCGGAGTTTTCACGGCAATAATTTCTATCGTTGCCTGCATATATATGCTTGTAAGCAAAAAAACGCTTGCGCGTCAGTCAAAGCGGCTTATCTATGCATATGCGAAGGAAAGCATCGCGGAAAAGCTCGTGTATTTCTTTACTACATTAAGCGATACCTTCAAGCGTTTTCTTTCAAGTCAGTGCATCGACGCGTGCATACTCGGAGCTCTGCTTTTTGTAACGATGCTCGTGCTTGGTCTGCCTTATGCCGGCGTTATATCCGCGCTGACGGTAATATTCGCTCTGATACCCTATTTCGGTGCATTTTTCTCCTGTGCGCTCGGCGCATTCTTTATCGTGCTGATAGATCCGAAAAAGGCACTTATATTCGTTATAGTGTTTATAATTATTCAACAGCTTGAGGGCAATCTGATATATCCTAAGATAGTGGGCAGCTCGGTCGGTCTTCCCGCACTCTGGACGCTTGTTGCCGTTTACGTTGGCGGTCAGCTTTTCGGAATACTCGGTATGATACTTTTTATACCGATCGTATCGGTAATATACACGATACTTTCGGCGAATATAAAGAAACGACTTGATAATAAGAAAGGGGAAGCCGATGAAGCTTTACTTTAAGCAAAGATTGTTTTCGTGGTTTGACAGCTACGATATATACGATGAGGCAGGCAACACCGTCTTTACCGTTGAGGGCCAGCTTGCTTGGACAAAAACCTTGCACGTGCTTGACAAAAACGGCATCCACGTGGGTACGCTAAAGCGTGAAATTTTTACCTTTCTCCCCGAATTCTGCATATATAAAAACGATGAGCTCAAGGGCAGAATCTCAAAGGAGTTTTCGCTCTTTACGCCGAGATACAATGTTGATTTCAACGGCTGGCATATTGAGGGAGATTTCCTTGAATGGGATTACAGCATAAGCGATGCTTCCGGCAAGACTGTCGCTGTGGTAAGCAAGGAGCTTTTCAATTTTACCGATACATACGTCATCGACGTTGCCGAGAGTGCCGATGCGCTTGACGCGCTGATGTTTACCCTTGCGATAGACGCCGAAAAGGATTCAAGAAGAAACTAAAAAATGCTCACAGGCATTAAGCTTGTGAGCATTTTTTATGTATTAAAATCAGCCGTTCTTCTTCAAGAATTCAGCGCATCTGCCTACTTCCTCAAGTCCTGTGGGGTTGAGGCCTTCGCTTTCAACTACCATAACAAGTCCGAGCTCCTTAGCCTTCGCGATAACGTCCTTAACAGGCGCGCCGCCTTCGCCGAGAGCCTTACCCTGGAACTTTCTCATAGCGTTTTCGTCAAACATCTTGATTCCGTCCTTAAGGTGGATGCATTCAACTCTTTCCTTGAATTCTTCAAGAACCGCAAGAGGATTGCAGTCAGCCGCATATACCCAGAAGGTGTCGATTTCAAACTTGATGTTTGTCTTGTCCCAGAAATAATAGTCGGGGTACATACCGTCGAGATTAGGAAGGAACTCTCTGTGGTGGTTGTGGTACTGCAGTGAAATTCCGTGCTCAGCGAGCATAGGCTCGTACTTGTTGAAAAGCTTGACTGCTAATTCAAGAGCGTCCTTGGTCTTTGTATCAAGACCGGGAACGATAAATCTCTTGTTGCCGATAGTCTTGTGAAACTTGACCGCTGCGTCAAAGTTTTGTTCAAGCTCACCGAAGCCTGTGTGTGTGCCGGAAACCTTGAGATTGTACTTATCAAGCCATTCCTTTATCTGCTCTGCGCTGTGGCCGAAAAAGCCTGCCGGCTCAACGAATTCATAGCCAAGCTTGCTAACCTCGCAAAGCGCCTTTTCAAAATCCTTTTCCGCTGTGTCTCTTACGCTGTAAAGCTGAAGTCC
>JAFQPF010000186.1 GCA_017411885.1 Clostridia bacterium | reverse complement strand
GTACAGGGATACATTCCCCGCGATCTGTGATGCAGTAGCGCTCGGAGACGCGGATATGTGTATTCTGCCGTATGAAAATACCGAGGACGGTAAGCTTTCTGGCTTTTACAGGCTGATAGAGAGCTTTGACTTGAAGATCGCCGCATCGGTGCTTGTAAAATCGGACAGGCGCGAGGATATGACAAGATACTTGCTTTTGTCAAAGGATCTAAGCGGACTTTCGGCAATATCAGGCGTTACCGATTTTGAATTCTCGCTTACCGAAAGAAAAGACGGTACACTTTCGCGTGCGCTTGCCGCGGCAAATCTGTTAAAGCTTGAGCTTCGCAGTATAGATACTGTAAGAAGCGAGGCGGAAGCGGCAGTATACGACGTGCGCGTTACAGCAAGTGAGCGTGCGCTCGATGAGTTTATATTATATCTTAAGCTGGACGGCATCGACTTTACACCGCTCGGACTTTATGCGGTCATCGACGAATAAGGCTTGAAGAAAGGACGTAAATATGAAAAAAACGGTTACTTATAAAACGCAGGGGACCTGCTCCCGTGCGATAGAAATAGAGCTTGACGGAAACATAATCGAAAGCGTGAAATTTGTTGGCGGATGCGACGGCAATACCCACGGTATTGCGAGTCTTGTGGTCGGCATGGACGCTTATGAGGTCATTAAGCGCCTTGAGGGCATAAAATGCGGCTTCAAGAGAACCTCGTGCCCGGATCAGCTTGCAAACGCGCTGAAGCTTGAGCTTGAAAACAACTGAGAAAATTACGGAGGAAACGACAGTGAGCTACAAGGATAATTACAGATACTGGCTTGAAAGCGATAAGGTGGATGAGTCCACGAAAAAGGAGCTTCTTGCAATAGAAGGAAACGATGACGAGATCAAATATCGCTTTTCAAAGAGACTTGAATTCGGTACTGCCGGACTTCGCGGCACGATGAAGGCAGGGCTTAACGCGATGAACGTTTATACGGTCGCACAGGCAACTCTGGGCTTTGCCTATATTATAAAAATGGAATGCGGCGGAAAAAGACCGGTAGTCGTTGCTTACGATTCCCGTAACAACTCGGAGCTTTTTGCAAAAACGACCGCATCGGTATTTGCCGCCAACGGTCTTACCACGTATATTTTTGATGAGCTTCGCCCTACTCCCGTGCTTTCTTTTGCGGTGCGTGAGCTTGGCTGTATTGCGGGTGTAAATATCACCGCGTCGCATAACCCCAAGGAATACAACGGATATAAGGCTTATTGGGAGGACGGCGCTCAGCTTCCGCCCGACCACGCTCAGACTGTGTCCGATTTTATTGATAAGATTGACGTGTTAAACGGCGCAAAATTTGCCGATTTCGATAAGGCTGTCGCAGACGGTAAGATCATAATTCTCGGTAAGGATTTTGATGAAAAATATATGGCAAAGGTTCTTGCCGAGGCAGTCTATCCCAACGCGGTAAAGGCAGTGGCGGACGATTTCGGCGTGGTTTATACACCTCTTTGCGGAACAGGCTACAGAATAGTTCCCGAGGTGCTTGCAAGAGCAGGCTTCAAGAACGTTTATACTGTCAAAAAGCAGATGAAGCCGGACGGCAATTTCCCCGAGATCCGCTTCCCGAATCCCGAATTCCCCGAGGTCTTTGAAGAGGGAATCGAGGTTGCTCACGAGTACGGCTGTGATCTTATAATCGCAACAGACCCTGATGCTGACCGTGTCGGTATTATGATAAAATCCGCAGACGGCAGCTTTAAGACGATAACCGGCAACCAGGTCGGCGCGCTTCTTATAGAATATCTTGCTACCGCTTATGAGGAAACAGGCACAATGCCTGTTAACCCTTATGTTGTAAAGACTATCGTTACCACCGAGCTTGCGGCGAAGATATGCGAGGCTCACAATATCAGAATCTTCAACGTGCTCACCGGCTTTAAGTTCATAGGTGAGGTTATAAAGAAGCTTGAAGTAACAGGCAATGACAGCTACGTGCTCGGCTTTGAAGAAAGCTACGGATACCTCAAGGGTACCTATGCTCGTGACAAGGACGCGGTAGTTGCCACAATGCTTATCGCTGAAATGGCGGCTTATTACCGCGGCAAGGGAATGACTCTTGCAGACGCTATGGATAAGCTCTATGAACGCTACGGATACTATATGGAAGCATCCAAGAGCATCGTAATGGACGGGCTTGACGGAACTGAGCGTATGCAGAAACTTATGGACGATTTAAGAAATGCTCCGCCCGCAGAGATGTGCGGCTGTAAGGTAGTCGAATTCCGCGACTATTTAGCCGATATCGTGAAGGTTGCAGGAAGCGACAAGACAGCTTCAACAGGACTTCCGAAGTCAAACGTGCTTTACTTTATTCTTGATAACGGTGACAGGATCGTTATCCGTCCCTCGGGTACAGAGCCTAAGGTCAAGGTCTATATGCTTGCCTGCTCGGACAGCGAAAAGACCACGCTTGAAAAGCTTGCCGCTTACAAGGAATACACAAAGACCTGGGTAAGATGATCGTATGAATACAGAAAAGCTCATAGAAAAGCAGA
The DNA here is from genome assembly GCA_017411885.1 of Clostridia bacterium. The sequence goes on along the minus strand of JAFQPF010000186.1, from coordinate 1,541 downwards.
TAAGCTCAAAGCTTGTGTTCGACGGAGTCGTTGCGCATCTTTATCTTGATGAGATATTGCTTCCGAACGGAGAAAGATCAACTCGCGAATATCTTAAGCATAACGGAGCCGTTGCCGTGCTTGCAATAGACAAGGATGACAACGCTTACATCGTACATCAGTACAGATACCCTCACGGACGCGTAATTACCGAGATCCCGGCAGGCAAGCTTGATTATTCAGACGAGGATCACCTTGAAGCCGCCCTGCGTGAGCTAAGGGAGGAGACCGGACTTACAAGCGCAAGCGTTACCTATCTTGGGGAATATATCCCCAGCCCCGCGCTCTTGAGCGAGGTAATATATCTTTACTACGCGACCGACCTGAGCCTTGGAGAACAGGACCTTGACGAGGATGAGTTTTTAAGCGTGGAAAAGATACCCTTTGACGCGCTTGTGGAAAAGGTCTTAAGCGGAGAGATCACCGACGGCAAGACCGTGTGTGCTGTGCTCAAGGTCGATAAAATGAGAAATGAAAAGAAACAGTAAACGAAGATTTGGCTTACTTAAGCTTTCCGGTCTGGTCTCGCTTATAATAATCTTTGTTATGCTCGCACCTAAAGACTCGGATATGCTTTTGGGCTCGCCAAAGGCGGTGCTTGAAGGTACAAGCGTATACGCTTTGAGCGAGAAGATAGCACCGGAAAGTGCGGCGGTGTTTTTAGACGAAGAGCTCACGGTAAGAAATGCATATTTCTGTTATTCACAGCCGCACTCGGTAATAGCCGAAAAGGATAGCGGCGTAAGAGTAGCACCGGCATCGCTTACCAAAATTATGACCGCGATCGTGATACTTGAAAATGCAGACGATCTTGACGTAAGTGTTACCGTTTCGCCGAAGCTTTACGATAAGCTGTACAGAGAGGGCGCGTCGATGGCGGGCTTTCTTCCGGGAGAAAAGGTGACTCTGCGCGATCTGTTGTACGGTATAATGCTCCCTTCGGGAGCAGAGGCGGCGGCAGCGGCGGCAGAGTATATCGCGGGAAGCGATAGTGCGCTTGTTGAAATGATGAATGAAAAGGCTCTTGAAATGGGGCTTTCGAATACTCATTTCGAAAACATATACGGCTTTGATGCAAAAGGTCACTATTCAAATGCCGCGGAGCTGGCGCAGATACTTATGTACGCGCTTGAAAACGAGCGATTCAGGGAAATATCGAGCACACAGCGATATACGGTAAAGCCGACAAACAAGCATCCCGACGGCTTTACAATGAAAAGTACGGTCTTTTCAAAGCTTGGCGGTAAAACGCCCGATAAAGCCGTGATATACGGCGGAAAAACAGGCTTTACGTATGACGCAGGGCTATGCCTTGCCACCTACGGTGAGCTTGACGGCAGAAGCTATGTGTCGGTAGTGTTAGGCGCGCCGGGTAATCATCGCACCGAGCAAAAGCAGGTGGACGATACGCTTTATCTGTTTGATAATTTTACGTATTAAAAAATCAGGGCATATCAATTATGCCCTGGTTTTTTTAATATTTATCTATGTTTTCGCCGTTT
>JAFQPF010000012.1 GCA_017411885.1 Clostridia bacterium | reverse complement strand
GCAGAGCGCACGAACTTAATGCAAATTACCGCTAACAAACGTATCCGCCGAAGGGCGGTTCTGCACGAACAAGTGCAGACCAAGTCACCACCGACAAACGTATCCGACCGCAGGTCGGTTCTTATCTTGAAATTTAGCTCAAGGGGAAAGATACGTAAGAAAACCGCTGAGGTTTTCTTGCGCACGTTTTTCCACCCTTTTGGCGTGTACCAAAAGGGTGTCTCCCGGAAGGGCAACAAACGTTTTTTGCTAACCCAAACAGGTTAACTACTACCCAATCTCTACAAAGCAAAACTATCCCCCCGAAAGGTAAAACAAAATGCCAAAAAGACCCGAATTGTTGTCCCCCGCGGGCAACTTCGAAAAAATGAAAAGCGCTATCCTTTACGGCGCAGACGCGGTGTATCTTGCCGGAAATGATTTCGGTATGCGTGCCTCGGCAGACAATTTCACTAACGATGAACTTAAATCAGCAATAAATTACGCGCATGAGCGCGGCGTAATGGTTTATCTTACGCTCAATACGATGCCGCATCCCGATGAATATGAGGCGCTTATTGAGTATCTTAACTTTCTTAAGACAACGCCGCCCGATGCGGTGATATGCGTGGACCTTGGCGTGATATCTCTTGTAAAGGAGATACTTCCCGAAACCGAGCTTCACATATCAACACAGGCGAGTGTTGTGAGCGCACGCTCTGCGCTAATGTGGCAAAAGCTTGGCGCTAAGAGAATAGTCCTCGCACGCGAGCTTACCTTTGATGAGATACTCAAAATCAAAGCGGAAATACCCGAAGAGCTTGAGCTTGAGGCATTTATACACGGATCAATGTGTATATCCTACAGCGGACGCTGTCTGCTTTCTCAGCATTACACAAACAGAGATGCAAACCGCGGACGCTGTGCTCAGCCATGCAGGTGGAATTTTGAGGTCTATGAGGAAAAACGTCCTGACGACGTGCTTGCGCTTGAGGAATATAAAAACGGCACGTTTATAATGAGCTCAAAGGATATGTGTATGATAGAGCATATCCCCGAGCTTATAAATTCGGGCATCACGAGCTTCAAAATAGAGGGAAGAATGAAGAGCGCGTATTACACCGCGGTGGTAACGAATGCCTACCGTATGGCGATAGACGCATATCTTGCCGATCCCGAAAATTATAAATACGATCCCGCGTGGTTAAGGGAGCTTGACAGCGTAAGCCACCGTGAGTATGCGACAGGCTTTTATTTTGACCGGCCGATGGACGATGCAAAAACCTGCACGACTCCCGGATATTTGCGTGAAAAGGCTTATCTTGCCATAGCGGAGTCGTACGATCCCGAAACGGGGCTTGCGCTCTTTATCCAGCGCAACAAGTCGGTTCGGGGCGACAGAGCAGAGCTTATCACTCCCGGAAAATGCGGACGAGAGCTTTTGCTTGAAGAAATGTATGATGAAAATATGTCGCCGATAGAATCGGCACCTCATCCGTTTATGAAGTTTTACGTGCGTGTGCCCTTTGAAGTAAAGTGCGGCGATATCTTAAGGGCATAAATACTTTCAGAGTGCCGAGCTTGCGGCAGAAAGGATATACTCTATGATCGAATTTCTCAAATCGCTTTTTCTCGGTATAGTGGAGGGCATAACCGAATGGCTGCCGATAAGCTCTACCGGGCATATGATACTCGTAAACGAGCTTATAGGCAATACAGGCTTTACAAGCTCGGACCTTTATATATACGTCATCCAGCTCGGCGCGATACTTGCCGTAGTGACGATGTATTTTAAGACGCTTAACCCGTTTGCGCTTTCAAAATCGCCCGCGGAAAAGCGCGACACCTGGCAGATGTGGCTTAAGGTCATAATAGCCTGCGTGCCTGCGGCGGTAATAGGACTTTTACTTGACGATTATATGGAAAAGATCGAAAACTGGCTTGTGGTTTCGTTAACTCTGCTTGTCTACGGTGTAGCCTTTATAATCGTTGAAAACAAGAAGAAATCACCGAAAATCACCGCGCTTTCCGACCTTAGCTATAAGACCGCGCTTCTTGTCGGTGCATTTCAGGTGCTTTCGATAATCCCCGGTACGTCGCGCTCGGGTGCTACGATACTCGGCGCGATAATACTCGGGCTCTCGCGTGAGCTTGCCGCACAGTTTTCATTCTTCCTTGCGATCCCGGTAATGTTCGGCGTAAGCTTTCTCAAGATCACCAAGGTGGTTTTATCGGGTGAGCTTATAAGCATCACCGATCTTGCAGTTCTGCTTGTAGGTATGGCTGTAGCCTACGCGGTGTCGCTTGCTTCAATGAAGTTTTTGGTCGGATATGTCAAAAATCTCGACTTCTAGCAGTTCGGTATATACCGTATCCTGCTTGCGATAGCTGTAGCGGAGTTTTTTATAATAAGGGCGGTTATATAAGCACATATTGGCAATAATAAACTGTATAAAAGACATAAAACAAGCGATTTTTTTGCAAATTACTAAAATTGTCTTATTTTTAACAAAAATGCTTGCCAAATAAGGTAATTTGTGATACAATGTTAACTGTGAAATTTTGCGGAGCTTTCCGTAGTATAATTAAAGTAAAAAAATTTATATAAGAGGTGCAAAAAATGTACAACAAGAAAACCATTGAGGATATTGAAGTATCCGGCAAGAGAGTTCTCGTGCGTTGCGATTTCAACGTACCGCTCAAGGACGGCGTAATCACAAGCGACAAGAGAATCGTAAGCGCAATCCCTACGATCAAGTATCTCCTTGATAAGGGCGCAAAGGTTATCCTTACCTCTCACATGGGTAAGCCCCACGCGGTTCTTACCGAAGGCTTCGGTCTTACAAAGAAGGAAAAGGCAAAGGTTGAAGCACTTCCCGCAGAAGAGCAGGCTGCTGCAAAGGCAAAGATGCTTGAAAAGGCTGCAAAGGAAGATCCCATCAACTTTACACTTAAGCCTGTTGCCGACAGACTCAATGAGCTTCTTGGCGGCAAGGTTGCATTCGCTAAGGATATAATCGGCGAGGATGCAAAGGCAAAGGTCGCGGCTCTTAAGGACGGCGAGGCTGTTTTACTTGAAAACGTTCGTTTTGACGCAAGAGAAACAAAGAACGATCCCGCTTTCTCCAAGGCACTTGCTGAATTTGCAGACCTTTACGTTAACGATGCATTCGGCTCTGCTCACAGAGCACATTCTTCTACTGCAGGCGTAACAGAGTTTATCAAGGAAGCTGCTTGCGGTTATCTTATCCAGAAGGAAATCAAGATCATGGGCGACGCGCTCAGCAATCCTGCACGTCCCTTCGTTGCTATTCTCGGCGGCGCAAAGGTTTCCGATAAGATCGGCGTTATCAACAACCTTATCGAAAAGGTTGACACACTCATCATCGGCGGCGGTATGGCTTATACCTTCTTCCGCGCTCTCGGTTATGAGATCGGTACTTCCATCTGCGAAGAGGACAAGATCGAGCTTGCTTCCGGACTCCTTGCAAAGGCAAAGGAAAAGGGCGTAAACTTCCTTCTCCCTGTTGACAACATCGTAGCAACAGAATATAAGGAGGATGCAGAGCACAAGTACGTTCCCTCCGATAACATTCCCGAAGGTTGGATGGGACTTGATATCGGTCCCAACACACGCGAGCTTTTTGCTAATGCTATCGCAGGCGCAGGTACTGTAGTATGGAATGGCCCGATGGGCGTTTCCGAATGGAAGAACTTTGCTGCAGGCACAGAAG
>JAFQPF010000185.1 GCA_017411885.1 Clostridia bacterium | reverse complement strand
GATTTTGCAACACAAATCGTATTGTTTTATGAAGAATTTTCCAAAAAGAAAAAAGATACCACGATTGCAAAACAACTGCTTCGTTCCGCGACAAGCATTGGCGCAAATATAAACGAAGCTGTTTACGGTAACAGCAAAGCAGATTTTATATCCAAACTCCATATTTCTCTTAAAGAAACGGGAGAAAGTATTTATTGGCTTACGCTTTTGAAAAGAACAAATCTGATAGAATATAACTTCGATGAACTCCTTTCTCTTGCGGAAGAAATCAAGCGTATGCTGATTGTATCCTTGAATACCGCAAAGGAGATCGGCAAATGATATACATATGCAAAAGTTCGAATTCATACACCCATATTACCTAAATTATCTTTTTTGAAACCCTCAGTCCAAAAGACCTGCTGCAATGCACTAGGTCTTTTTTCTTGTATCAACTATTAACATCTCATAAAGCCTTGACGCGGAACACATTTTACTTTCGAAAATTCCACATTTTGTTGCGTTTTTTCTATTTACAAAGAATAATTTAATTATTATAATAATATCGGGAATAAAACAGTATAAATTTTTGCCACATGCATACAAGGAGAGTTTTATGATAATACAGCCAAAGGTCTATGAAAAACATAACGGTGCATTCAGATTCGGCACCAGCACCTGCGCAAGAGTACACAAAACACTTGCCAACGCCACCCTCACCGAGCTTTGGGAAAACTTCTGCCTCGGAGCATCAAAGATAACCCTTGAGGGTACAGATGAGCTTGCTATCAAAATCGGAGATTGCGCTGCACCCTCTCTTGACGGACACGCGTTCGCGATAAATATTACCGAAAGCGGCATCTGCGCCGTAGCAAAAGACGAAAAATTTCTTACCAACGCATATATGACCTTGCTTCAGATGATAAAGCCTGTCTGCGCAGAAGAAGGAAAAAAATTGTTCGAAATTCCCTGCGCGCTCGTTCGTGAAACCCCCGATATAAACGTAAGAATGGTGCATTTCTGCGTATTCCCCGAAACGACGCTTATTTACCTTAAGCGTTTCGTGCGTCTTTGCGCGGCACTTAAGTACACTCACATCATCATCGAATTCTGGGGCACCTACAGATACAAGTGCTTAAAGGAGCTTGGCTGGAAGGAAGCGTTTACATACGAGCAGATAAAGCCGATCATTGACGAAGCGCGCGATGTGGGGCTTGAGCCTGTTCCTATGTTCCAGCATCTCGGTCACGCCTCAGCATCGCGCATCGCGATGGGCAAGCACGTTGTGCTTGACCAGAATCCGAGACTCGCTACGTTATTTGATGAGGACGGATGGACATGGGACATCACAAAAAATGAGGTCAAAAAGCTTTTGCGCGAGGCAAGGCATGAGCTTTACGAGCTTTTCGGAAGCGGCGAGCTTATACATATAGGCTGTGATGAGGCTTATCTCTATCGCAAGGAGGCAGAGCGCAATTACGCCCTCATAGATTATCTGAACGAAATTGCCGCCGAGATCACCTCTGAAGGCAGACGTCCGATGATGTGGGGCGATATGCTTTTGTGCCGCGATGACATCGAAAGCCGCCCCGGTTACTCGGCAAACTCCCCCTCACCCGAAATAGCAAAAATGCTCAGAGAAAAGCTTGACCGAAAAATTATCGTATCCGATTGGCATTACGACGTACTCACCGCTCCGTTTATTTCAACCGGGCTGTTTAATGAGCTTGGCTTTGACACGCTTGTCTGCCCTTGGGAAAAGGACAAAAATATAACCGCCGGCATTGAAACGTCAAGAGATGCTTACGGCTTTATGCTGACGACCTGGCATACGCTCAGCATGAATATGAACAAGCTCGGCTTTGCAAGCGCGCATATCTGGCAGGAAAAGGGCTCTGAAATACTCGGATTTGATTTCTTCAGCGCACAGACTGCGGCTCTTTTGCGCAAGCTTTGCCCGATAAACGGCTCGTATACGGACGCGGGCTGGACAGAAAATCAGATTGACTTTTTGTGGGTATGAGGAAATAAAGACCTATGAACGCAGCATATTTTTTACTCATTATACTTGCATCCTGCACCCAGTCAATTCTCTCCAAGCTTTATATCAAAAAAAGCCGTAACGTATACGTATTCAATATAGGCAAGTCTCTTCTTGCTTTTTTAGCCTTCGTATTGCTCGGAATATTTATTAACAAGAGCTATTCGGTACATATCCCGACGCTTATTTATTCAGCCGTCTTCGGTATCTTTGTGTTTGCCTCTATGTACCTTGGATACCTCGCGCTCGTTTGCGGCCCGATGTCTGTGACAAGCACGATAGTTTCCTTCTCACTCGTGATACCGAGTGCATACGGAATAATGATATTAGGCGAGCCGCTTACGGCATACAAGGTGCTTGGCTTTATATTTCTCGCCGCATCCCTTTTGCTTTTCAATGCAAAAAAGAAGGATGAGCGCAAGGCATCTGTGAAGTGGCTTATCTTCACCCTGCTCACTCTCGTATCTAACGGACTCGGCTCGGTGTTGCAGAAAATGCATCAGATAAGCTTTCCCGGGCAGTATACGACCGAATTTATGCGCGATTCAATGCTTTTAAGCGTTGTCGGATATATTGTGCTTTTATTTGTCCTGCGTCTGATAAAAAAAGATGAGAACGAAGCACACAATGAACGCGTAAGCACAGGCGGCATCATATGCTCGCTGTTTGCCGGAATAGCCAACGCCGCGAATTATTTCTTCACTCTTCTGCTTACGGCAAAAAGCGATGCGTCCGCTCTGTTCCCAATGATCTCCGCAGGTACTATCATAGCCCTGTTCATTTCGGGCAGACTCATCTTCGGAGAAAAGCACCATGGCGTGCAGATACTCGCGCTTTTGTTTGGCATGGCATCCATAATACTGTTAAAGCTTTAATAAAAAGCCTTCTCATATCTGAGAAGGCTTTTTATTTACGTATCGATATTGTTAAATCTGTTGTATACCTCGGCAAGACGGTTCCAGGTCGTCTTGTCGATCTCGCCGGTCACCCTTAAGCCGTTCTTTTCCTGGAATATTTCCACCGCTCTGCGCGTAGCAGCATCGTAAGTACCGGTCGGCTCGACGTCTATTTTGTCGTAATGCGCGCTAAGCGTGTCAAGCATAAGCTGTACTATCATTACTATATCCGACACCTCACCGGGCGACAGCACGTAGCCGCCCCTTTCGGGAAACGGATATATGGCATTTGGTCTTGACGCTTCAAGCCGCGCGATCAGATTTGCTTCATAAAGCGCATCCCAGGTTGCCCTGTCAACTATGCCTGTGACAGGCAGTCCTATTATCTGCTGAAACTGCGACACTGCCCTTCGCGTATCCTCACCGTAAATTCCGTCGGGTATTATAAGGTCCACACCATACCCTGCAAAATGCAGCGTGCGAAGCCACTGTTGAAGCTCTGTCACCGAGTTATTAAGCGAAGTATTCATTACTCATTACCTCCGATATCGTATCCGGGATACTGTCCCTCGCGCCTGTTATTTCCTGCTCTTATATCCGAAACAACGTCGGCTATCGCATCCCACACTATTACACCAACAATACCGTTGGGGTCGTACCCGAAAAGCTCCTGAAACGCCCTGACCGCGCGCTCTGTATCGCTTGAAAAAACATCGGTCACCTCGACAGTCGGCACCTGCGGATATACAGCCGCTATTTCATTTAAGTATTCCTGCAATGTGCTTACCCCTCTGCCCTCTACGCCGAGAGTCAAAACGCTTCCGGGAAAAGGTACTACACCGCTTGGCAATACGTATTCGGGAAGCGAGCTTATTATGCCTCTGTAGACGTTAAACATCGTGTTCCAGGTGTTCTCCCCGACTATTCCGTCGGGCGTC
>JAFQPF010000184.1 GCA_017411885.1 Clostridia bacterium | reverse complement strand
ACTGATATGATTGAGTTTCAACAGCCTTTTTGTCGGTGGGGGGTTCCTTATCAGACTTCGATTCGTTTTTGTGATGAAACGGTCTGCGTCTGTGGTTGTTGTTCTGCTTTGCAAGAGGCTTGCTCTTGAAGAACTCGGCAACAACCTTGTTTACGTTTTCGTTGGTTTCGTTTTTGTTTTGCATATATTAATTGCCTTTCATAAAGGTTGGTTTAATATTTTGATCTTAGCTGACACAGCTCAGAAGCAAATGCTGTTAGTGCTGTTTGAATATTAGCGTTTGATAAAAGGGAATGTCTGAAATCCTCGAGTAACTTAGAAAATTCAAGAATGAAGGTTCCGGTCAGTGATGAAGCGAGATATTCCAAATCGTTATCGTTTAAGAAAAAGCTTGTGTTGGTGTGGCTTGAAAGCTTGTAGCTCATCAGATCGGAAAGAGCGGCTTCAAGCATAAGCATATATTCGTCAGCATCACTCTTTGTAAGCTCGATTTTTGATATATGCTCAAGCAGATCAAATGAAGAGCATCTTTTCTTGAGCATCATCAACAGCTCAAGACAGGAGGAATGGATCAGATAATTCTTTTGTGCAGCCTCGCTTTGTACGTTTTCAATGGCTTTACCGACAGAACCGTTTGAAGCGATTGTCGCAAGCTTGAATGCTTCGGGATTTTGATTATTAAGATCACGTGCTTCGCTATAATGATCTAACAGATACTCCTTGATAGCTTGAGGCTCGAATCTCTCAGTATTATATATGGTGGAGCGGCTTTTTACAGTAACGAGCAATGAGTCTGCGGATTGACACAAAAGAATGAAGATCGCGTATGACGGCGGCTCTTCAAGAACCTTAAGAAAAGCGTTCTGTGCCTCGGTGGTCATTTTGTCGGCAGATTCGACTATGTAGATCTTGTGCCTGTTGTCATTAGGCTTGATAAATACGTCGGAGCGTACAAATCTTATTGTATCAACACCGATCTGCACGCGTCCGTCTGTCGGTCCGACGGTAATTACGTCCGGCGAATTGTCCGACAGTATTTTTCTGCAGGATGCGCACTCATAACATATGTCGGGAGATTTGTCGCAAGCAAGAAGCATTGCCAACAGCTTTGAAACAGTATGCTTTCCGGAGCCGTAAGCCCCCTCTAAAATGATCGCGTGAGGAGTTTTGCCGTCCCTTGCATCATTTTTAAGGCGCGAAATAAGCTCCTTGTTGCCTAAAAAATTACTTAGTATCATGAGTTACGATACCGCTTTCGATCAAAGGATCAAGGTCGATTGCGACCTTGCCTAAGTAAAGCTCAACGCGTGCAACCGTGATGTGCGCGCTCTTTTTAGACATAAATCCGGTTCTTCCGGAAACTCCGAGCACAGTACCCTTGGTAACACTGTCACCGGCCTTTACGGAAATACTTCCTAAATGCTTATAAACGCTTATAAGACCCATACCGTGGTCAACAGCAACGATGTTTCCGGCAAGTGCATCGCTACCCGCGTATATAACCTTACCGTTGTTTACAGCGCATATGTCTGAAACCTTGGTGCAGCTGTAGTAGACACCGGGGTTTTCAAAGGGAACGTCATTTCGTGAGATAGTAAGCATATCACAGTAATCAGCGGATTCAAACGTTCCGGCAGGAAGACCGGAAATAAACTTTCCGTCATAAAGTCTTTCCTTGACGGGATCGCTGAAGAAAGAATTGAACAGATCGTTATACGCCTTTATATTGGCAGAGCTGTAAAGCGAGTCGAAAAGCGTGTCCTCAACGTTATAAGGATAGGAATCCGTATAATTGCCCGAAACGTCAAGAGTGAATTCGGTGAGCGACTGACCGTTATAGTCTGCCGAGAACTTGTATGAACCGGGCAGCAGCGCACTTGATACAGGAATAAGTGCACGCATATAGTCGCCGTCGGGATAGAATACAGGCTTAACTTCAAGCTCGGGCTCGCTCTTGAAATTGATAGCAGAAGCGTCCTCGGCGTTAAGTACGGAAAGTGTAACTATATCACCTGTTATCGCCGAAGTGTCCGAAATGAAGAACACAGGCGGCTCCTTGAATATGATGGGAAGCTCGTATTTGACCTCGCCTCTGTATGCTCGATCGGGTGAATCGTACCAGGTGGCTGTGATTGTTGCGTCAGCAACGTTTCCGCTGAAATTGCTGTTTGAAAGATCGGTATGGTAACCGTCAAAGAGAACTTCGCCATTGACGCTGATATTGACAGTAATTGTATCCGGCTCAAGATCAAAGCTGATATCCGGCGTTCCGTAGGTTAAAAGCGATCCGTTTTCGCCCGGTGTAAATCCAAGCTCGCAGAAATCACCGTTATATCCCTTGAACTGCCAGTTAGCCTCGGTGGGTAAAATTTTTGTTGAATTGAGCGTAAGCGTAGGAATGCTTGAATAATCGTAAATACAGTGCGCATAGCTTGTTTTAAGGAATTTTTCGGAATATTCTTTTGTAATATGGTACGCAAGACCTGTGGGATCAACAAAATAAGCATCGGGAGTTGCGTTTGAGAAATAATATTTGTAAACGTTGGCTTTATCGTAGCTGAAATATGTAAATTCAAAATAAGGATCGTCAAGCAAGGGCTCGGGCAATGCAAGGATCTTTTCTGCGTTTTCATTCATACCGACCGCAAATTCAATAAAGCCCGCAGTATCATTTTCACGAAAGATTTCGCTTGTGATGCCTGTAGGGGAAAGAATAACGAGCTTGTCCACCGTATCCTGCTTTACAGGCTGAACCTGTGTAGAAAAATAAGATCCGATAGCGATATATGTAGGAATAAATGCGATCAACGCGCAAAGAATAATTACGTATATTTTTTTCATATGCTGCCTCCCGGGTAATATGTATATGGTTAAATGTAATTGTTTGCATAGTTAAATATATTGTAGCACAAAAACAGAATTATTTCAATACCCAATCTTAACTTTTAACATTACTTTTTCTTCTTTTTTATAGTCCAAAGAGCAATTTGGGACAAAAATGTAAAAAAATCGGTTAAAAAACTTCAAAAAGTACTTGATTTTTTTGGGTTTATATATTACAATAGGGTAAATGACAAAAATTAAACAATAACCCCGAAAGGAGCTTCCGCATTAAGCGGAAATACGGATATGCAAAAATTCAAGAGAATAGGCGTTCTTACATCCGGCGGAGACGCACCCGGCATGAACGCGGCTGTACGAAGTGTTGTACTTTCTGCGCTTGCAAAGGGCGTAGAGGTAGTTGGTATATATAAAGGCTATACCGGTCTTATAAGCGGTGAGGTAAAAACACTTACTGCTGCAGATGTAAACGGAAGAATAGATGACAGCGGAACGCTTCTTTATTCTGACAGATGCCCTGAATTCAAGACTGAAGAGGGAATGGCTAAGGCTGTTGATACCTGTAAAAAGCTTGGAATCGACGGTATAGTTGCAATAGGCGGAGACGGTACGTTCAGAGGAGCTACCGATCTTTCCATTCGCGGTATTCCCACAATCGGTATTCCCGGCACTATCGATAACGATATCACCTCAACCGATTATTCCATCGGTTTTGACACAGCTATGAATACGACAATGAGAATGATCGATAACCTTCGCGATACGTGTGAATCCCACGCAAGATGTGACGTTATCGAGGCTATGGGCCGTAATGCGGGCTGGATCGCACTCCAGTGCGGCATCGCTACCGGTGCGGTTGCTATAGCAATTGGTGAGGTTGAATTTGACGCTGATGCGGCTATTGAGCGTATCAAGAAGCTCAGAGCGCAGGGTCAGAGAAGCTTTATAGTTGTTGTTTCCGAAACGTTCGGTGCTGAATTCTCAGAGGGCTTTGCAAAGAGAATTGAAGCAGAAACCGGCGTTGAAACAAAGTTTGCAAGATTTGCGCATATAGTACGCGGAGGCTCGCCTACACTTCGCGACAGACTTACAGCAACAAAAATGGGTAAGTACGCAGTTGACCTCTTGCTTGACGGTAAGAGCGATCTCGTTGTATGTGAAAAGAGCGGACAGATAGTACCTACTGAAATCAAGTTTGCTCTCATCGTTGACAGAATGTTCAAGAATAAGCTCAAGGACGGAGACCTTGATAAGTTTACTTCTGATGAAATCGAGCTTATGAAGCAGATATGCGCACAGAAGCAGGCTTCGTTTGACGATATGATGAATACGGCAATCTTGCTTGCTCAGAACTGAAATTTATGATAATTAAAGAGGACGGAAATTCCGTCCTCTTTTTTTGTTAAAATTCATATTTTTCTGCCATATATTCGCTTTCGAAGAATGCAACGTCGCTTATGTCGAAATAGTATTCATCGGAAAGCACTACGTTGTTGCCCCAAGGTTTGATCGTGTAGAAATAGGTGTCCATAGATTGATACGGAAGCTTTGTTTTACCGTTTGCTGTAAAGTAATTATAGCATACGATTCCTGTCTGCCATTCTCCGAATTCTTTAATCACGGGACGCTTGTATGAGCTTAACCATTGCTCGCTCGGCCATCTCAAACCTACGTCAAGCGTTTGTTCTTGTTTAAGATCGGCATCGCGAGTAAGCCTGTATCTGAATTTGACGAACTTTTTATCAAAGAAATCAAGACCGTCAACGTCTTTTTGATAAAGATCGATCTGTACCGTTCCGCTTTCGCTGTTAACCGGTACGAATCTTACGTAGCCGTCTACAGAATAGGTTTTTGTGCTGCTTTTTTTAGAATCTGTGAGTATCAGGTCCAGATCCTTACTGTCAAGAACTACGACGCTACCGTCGTTTTTTGCAGAATCAAAGTCGTAATCGCATCTTGCGAGATAATCGTTAATTCTTCCGATAACAGCGGCAATTTGCGCACGGGTAGTATTAATGCTTGGCTTGAATTTGCCGTCGTCATAACCGTTTATAATACCTGCGTTTACGCACACGGATATCGCACTTGTAAGCTCGTCAGCGTCAAAATCCGCGCCTTCCTTTACGGATTTTAATATCAGCGCATTATCCTTGAAGCTTTGAGCTTTATCATTGACGACCGCGTTCCTGTATTTAAGGTATCTTGCCGCTAAAACTGCAAGCTCGGCTCTCGTTACAGGAGAATCGGGACGCGCGTTTTCTTCTGACGTAAATTTGTTATCTACTGCAAAATCAACAGCAGATGCATACCACGGGTTACTATTTTCAAGCTTGACATCTGAAAGTCTTGCAAGGACCGCATACAGCATAGCCCTTGTCATACTCGCCTCGGGAGCGAACTCAAATTTCGATATGCCGTTGAAGTATCCCATATCTGTTACGTAATTTATGTCGTTTAATGCCCAATGATTCTTAACGTCAGCAAATGTGCTTGTGTTGTATACGTCGCCAGCATTCTTGTAATCAAAAGGTTCGGGCTCATATCCCTCGGGAACGCTGTAGAATTCACCGTCAGCCTCAACGCCGTAATATTTGAACGCTCCGACGCTGTTATCATTGTACGGATATAGCTTTGCCGATCCCGAAACCGAGATCATATTGGCCGCAGTTTGCGCGAGATTTTTGTCTTCGCCGATTATGTATGTGTTGCTGTTGAAATGAGAATAATTCTCAGACATATACATTGTTTTAATTCCAACAGACGAGCAGATGAAGAATTTGTTGTTATAGAACTTGAAATCCTTCCACTCGGTTGAGCTGCTGCCTGCCGAGCCGTAAAAGAAGTTACCGTCCTTTGACGGTCTTTGATGGCTCCAACCGTAACCGTCGTTTCTTACGTAGTTGTTATATACTTTTACATTGTCGTAATAGGTTGTGTCACCGTCAGCGTTTGTTCCGTTCCAGATTTCGGGACCGGAATTTGAACGCTCTGCAAGCGAGTTTTTGAATTCAACATTCTTAATATGAAGGTCCTGTTTTGTTTCAGAGCTATACTGCGTTGTGTAACAGCAATCGTAGGTCTGGTATGCCCAGCAATTATCGATAACGAAGCCGTCGGCGTTTCCCCAGTTCTGAATAGCATTGCCGTATCTTACGTCACGGAATTGCAGAGAACCGCCGATCCAACCGAATATCGAATTTTGTACGGTGAAATTCTTGATATTACCTACACCGATGCCGTGACAGCCGTATGCAAAAAGCTTGATATTGTCAATTACAACGTTTTCTAAAGAGCTGCCCGAAATTCCGGTAATGCCGGATGATATTTCAATGCTGTCGAAAACTTCTCCGGGATTGCCGAGAGAGCAATACAGATAGAAATCATCGACCGAAACGAACTCAAGCTCGTTTTCGAGCGATTTGTATCCTGCCCACGGACGGCTTTTTGAAAGATAAGGCTCACTTATACCGTTATGTACAAGTCCGTTGTTGATAGTAACGTTATCGTCCGATTCAAGTCTTGTTACACGAATGCCCCAAGCCTTACCTCCGTCGAAAATTACAGAGCCGGCGTTTGTGACCTTGCCCAAAAATCTGTATACATTTTTGATCTCGGTTTCACGCCACAGTCTCGGACTTGATGCGTT
>JAFQPF010000183.1 GCA_017411885.1 Clostridia bacterium | reverse complement strand
TTTCGTAAATATCGAATACAATAAGTCTTTTGGGTGAATATTGGGCGATCTGTCTGCAAAGCTCGCTTCCGATCGATCCGCCGCCGCCTGTTACGAGCACAGTCTTATCTTTAACATAATCCATTACCGAAACAAGGTCGTTTTTGACAGGCGCGCGTCCTAAAAGGTCGTTTATGGTAATATCTCTCGTATGAGAGGGCGAAACATCCTCGTTCATAATTTCCGAAAGGGAAGGGGCAGTTTTTACCGTGCATCCGGTTTCGATACATTTTTTTAGGATCTCAGCCTTGAGCGCGGGGTCAAGATAGGATATCGCAAAGATAATTACCGAAATATTGTATTTTTTTGCGTTTTCGGCGATCGAATCGCATCCGCCGACCACGGGGATGTCGTTGAACATATTGCCGATCTTAAAAGGGTCATCGTCTATAAGGCAGGAAATATTATACGGCGAATGAGGATCGCGCAGGCAATCGTTTATAATAAAGTTGCCCGTATATCCGCAGCCGATGATCATTACGTTTTCCTTCTTGTTGCCCTTTACTTCGGTTCTCGCTTTTTTGATATCGGACGTGAGGATGGCACTTCTGTAGAAGACAAGAATAAGAAGCGAAAGCACAAGCTCTGTGAAATACGTTCCTCCGGGAAGCAGATCAAAGCTTATAGGCACGCTCGGATTTACACTCAGATAGCTTACCGTAACCGCGTGAACGCTCATTGATAACAGCGTTGAGAAGGCAAACACGAGTCCGAATTTCATAAAGTTATTTGCGGATGAATACTTCCATAACACGATATGAAGCTTTGCGATATAGTACATAGTGCCGTAAATCACGGTAGTGATGGCGAACCATAAAAGTAGGCTCCATATGTGGGAGAAAAAGTCGTTTGAAAAGCTTATTATGCTTGAAACGAGCATCGAGATAAAAATGAAAATGAGGTCAAGAGTCAATACGAACAGCCCGTTTGTGACGTATAGCTTTTTGAGAATATGCACAAAATTTGATTTTGCCATAGCTAAACCTTTCTTTTTGCGGTGTGCTTTCCGCAACTTTGTTGGGTAGATGATGTATACGCACAAATCACCAAACTATATTATATCACAATTTTTATCGGTTTTCAAGGGCGTTTTGTGTGTTTTTTTCACAAAGCAACTGAAAATTGATATTTTTGGCAATTTTGATGGAAATAATATTATTTTTTTGCTTAAAATCAAATTTGGTAGTTGATAAATTTGGGAAAATGTGCTAATATAAAAGCAACAATAACGAAAACAAGGACGAATTATGAGCAAATTAAAGGTAATAATAACAGGCGGCTCGCGCGGTATCGGTGCGGCGTGCGTATCCGCGTTCGCAGAGATTGGCGCAGACATAGCGTTTATATACAGATCTGACGATAATTCCGCAAAATCGCTTTCGGACAAGACAGGCGCGTATGCCCTCAAAGCTGATCTGTCGGATGCAAAGGCGGCTTGTGATGCTGTAATCAAGGCGATAGAGCACTTAGGCGGCGTTGATATCCTTGTGAATAACGTCGGAGTTTCAAGCTTTGGTTTGTTAAGTGATCTGACCGAAGAAGAATACTATCGGGTGATCGACACAAATCTCACCTCGGCGGTCTTTTCATCAAAGGCAGTGCTTGGTGAAATGGTGCGTAACAAGTTCGGAAGTATTATAAACATCTCATCAATGTGGGGAGAGGTCGGCTCGTCCTGTGAGGTGGTCTATTCGGCGTCAAAGGCGGCACTTATCGGCTTTACAAAAGCTCTTGCCAAGGAGCTTGGACCGTCGGGAATACGGGTAAATTGTATTACTCCCGGCGTTATTGACACGGAAATGAATTCGTGTCTGTCAAAGGAAGTGCTTGACTCGCTTGCAGAGGAAACCCCTCTCGGTCGTATCGGAAAAGCAGAGGAGATAGCAAGCGCGGTGCTTTGGCTTGCATCGGACAAGGCATCCTTTGTAACCGGGCAGATCATCGGTGTTAACGGCGGAATGGTAATATAACAGAAAGCGGAAGGCTTCGCGCCTTCCGTTTTTTATTCCTCGATACGCGCGCCGAGAATGTGAATGGCACGTAAATCAGCGTAATTGTAGCGTGAAAGACTGCGCTGGTAAGCGTCTATCGAATGTGCGCTTACATAGTATCGCCTGCCCATAGGTCCGCTTCGGATAGCCGTCAGAACGAGCGTGTGATAATATTCGCCGCGCTCGTTTGCAAGCTGAATTATATCTCCGGGAAGACAGCCTTCAAGCTCACGCACCTCACCGAACGGACCGAGCCCCGTATTGTTTACCATAAAATTGTAAAAAAATCTTGCACCTGTCCAGGATGGGCTTCTGTCGTTTACGTCAATGTAATACCAGCCAAGCTCGGGCGTGTAGTTCATAACGCCGCATCCGGAGTATACGCATTGAGAGGCGAAATTAGTGCAATCGCCGCCGATCTCTGAAAAATCGTAGTATGCGGGGTTTCTCTCTCTTGCCCATCTGCGGGCGTATTCAAGCACGCTTGCCCGGTCGTAATCTATGATTATCATAAATTTTCTCCATGAAAGTTTTGGGTTTTTAATAGTATATGACTCCCGTTTCAAGGTGTTCATTGCAGTATGATATTTGCCTTGAAGAAAAGGCGGCGTGTGGTAATGGTTTGCAGAATGTGATTATGTTTACCAAATGAGGCTGAACTCAGAACGATTAAAGAAAAGTGTTGACAGCAGATAAGTTGATATGGTAGAATAAAATCAGGCAGATTATACATTTGCTGCAAAAATCAGGAGGGAAAACCTATGAAAAAATTATTGTCACTTTTCATTGCATTGATAATGGTGCTTGCTTGTATTCCGGCAACACTTATCAGTGTATCGGCTGCGCCGACGCCGATTTACAACTTCAATTTTGAAGACGAAGCAACGGCGACAAAATTTCTTGTAAACACGCACCTTAGTGTTACTTACAGCAAGAGTGAGGCTGCAATAAGATTTACCAATAACAGTACTGCTCAAAGGGACCAGGGCTTCACGCCTACCGCTGCTGCAGACCCTGCAGGCTCGACTGCTAACACGGATCTGCGCAAGAGCGTTGCCAATACCATGAAGACGGTCCAATACGTTGTTATCACTTACAAAAACGCCGGTGATATCACTCTCGGTGCAGTTCGTTCGGATAAAAAGTCGTATATGTACAATATGAAGACGGGCATGGAAAGCTACGCAGACGTTATCGTTCCGACGGCAGGCGGAGCTTGCTTCCGTGACGGAGGCGGGCAGTATCAGGCTCCCTTCTGCTTGTATCCGTTTGCTACCGCTACAAGTAATGCTGACCTCCCCGTTGGAATCAAGCAGAATATTTTCATAAAGAATATTGCGATGTTCGCAGGTTATGCAGATGCCGAGGCTTACGCAAAGTCGAATATAGAGTCAGGCAGAACAACCGAGTACGTTTACGCAGACCAGACAAAGATTGAAGTAGACATTGACCTCGGACATGAAGAAATTTCCGATCTCCTTACCAAAGACATAGAATCAAGCGAAGAGATGACGGATTCGGATGCAGATCCGAAGGAAACGAACATAGTATATGATGGCAGCATGGATTATATCGAGTGGAATTTTGTAAGTGCTGACCTTATAAAAAGACACACTACGAATACTAACAACTATAGCGCCAAGTACGATAAAGAAATCAATGCTATGCTCTTTGTTCCTAAAAAGGCAGGAGCCGGCGGTGACCAGGGTATAGTTGCTGCATCAAGTAATGCACCCGAGGACGAGCTTGCGCGTTCCAACTTTGTAACTAACGTTCCCAAGCACTACAAGTAC
>JAFQPF010000182.1 GCA_017411885.1 Clostridia bacterium | reverse complement strand
TCGTGATCATCCTCCGCAAGTGCCTCTATCAGTTCTTCGTTGTCAGGTCGCACAAGTACATGGAAATCTTTGTCGTCATCATCAGCTTCTGATGCGTCAAACTTTTCGTAACGCTCGATTTCGGCATCAAGTCCGTTGGCAGCAAGCTTTTCGTAGTCGCAGAATTGCAGGAAAAGGTGAGCGGCGCTTCCTTTTTCGGCGGCGGTAGGCTTTTTGTTGATCTCAAGCAGACTGTTAAAATCGGTCTTTTTCGAGCGGATAAGCTCAATTCGATGCTTGATCTGATCCTCGGTATCGGAGCTTTACTCAACCGCATCCTCGTCGCTCTCCGAAAAGATCTTTCCTGTGGGTACGGGTATGAAAATGCTCTTGTCCAGCATAGATTCCGATACCTTTGATGCCGCGACCTTTGCGGGGATCATCGAAAGAAGCTTTTCTTCGTCGGTCTCACCGTGGGGATCGTTGAGAATTTCGGCGAAGGTCTTATCGGTCTCTGTAATTCCGTATGCCGAGGCTTCTACCTCCTCGCGTGTGAGCTTATCGGAAATCGGCTGAATTTTGTTGCGGGGATATTTGTTAAGTATGAACAGGTCGTTTTCATCGGGTTGAGAAAGCAGGGAGATCATGGTCCAGCGAATGTAGCTCTTGCCGTTTCTTATCTCGTTAACGTAATCGCGACCCTCAAGCAACATAGCGCTCCGGATATCCTTGTATGGCTTGTTGAGCGTTGCACTGAGATAGAGCCTTTCTTTTGCTCTCGTCATAGCTACGTAAAAGACTCTCGCTTCTTCCTCCAGCATCTTGTTTTTAGCCAGAATCGTTGCAGCTTTCCAAATGATGTTTTCCTCGCGCTTGACCTGTGTTTTTGAGTAAACGTCGGCGCCTTCAGCGTGGGGGACTGGAAGCTTCATTGAGATTCCAAGCTCTCTGTTGAATATCAGAGGACTTGAGAGCGATTTGAAATTCATTTCCGTGCCTAGTCCGAAAAGAAAGCATACCTTGTATTCAAGACCCTTAGACTGGTGCATGGTTATGATCGTGACCTCGTCGCTTTGGGCTTTTATGGGGTCGGTGTTTGAGCTACCCTTTTCCATAAGTCCCTTGAAGTAGGATATGAAGCTGTAGAGACCGTTCCAGGCATTTCGAACGTATTTGCAGGCTGTGCTGTAAAGATAGGTATATGCATCGCTTTCGCAAAGTCCTGCAAAGTATCTGTCTCGTGAGATCGTTCGCAAAAGCTTATCTACCGAAACCTTTGCGGCAAGCTTTCTGTAGTCATCAAGTATTGAAACGAAGCTTGAGCATTTTTCACTGAGCTCTTGATTTTCGCCATCCTTGGCGTAGCATACAAGCGCGTCGAACAGCGTCGCCTTGCCGTCTGCTTTTGTTTTTATCAGAACTATATCGTCAAGAGTCAGGATCGGAGAATAGTATGGCAGACTTGCGGTAAGCACACGGCAGAGAGGGATGTCCTCGCGAGGATTGTCGATAACCGAAAGAATATCCGCAAGCAATTTCATTTCATTGCTGTCAAGCAACTTGTTTTTCGCATTGGTGACGTAATTTATGCCTGCTCTTGTAAGCGCATCTGCGATAGGCTCTATCTGGGCATGGCCGCGAACGAGTATGGCGATGTCTCCCGCGCGAACGGGGCTTCCGTCAGCATTGAACTCGTTTTTGTCGCGGATAAGTCTTGCAATTTCATTGGCGCAGACGGTCGCTTCATCGGCAAGCTTGCTTGTGCTTTCTTCCTCGGTGTCTTGCTCGGAGTCGGCTTCTTCTTCCTCCGAGTCGTCGTTGTCCGCGGGTTCAACCACGTTGAGGATAACCTTTTTTGGGGGATCGAAATGGTCACTTATTTTGCCGAATTTCAGTTGGTCCTTCTCCTCGTCGTAGCCGATGCTGTCGGCAAAGGAGGAGAATATATCGTTGCAAACGTAGTTGACAAAATCAATGATGCCCTTGTCACAACGGAAGTTTTCGCTCATAAATATCGAGTTTCCGCCGCTTTTCGGAACAAAAGCGGGACGTTTGCTGTTGTAAGCGGGGAATTTCGAGCGATAGCCTGCGAAGATCGAGGGCTCGGCGTCGCGGAAGCAGTAGATACTCTGCTTAATGTCGCCAACCATAAATCTGCGATTACCGCCGATTATTTCAAAAATTCGGTCCTGGATCGCGTTTACGTCCTGATACTCGTCGATATAGACCTCATCGTACTGCTTTTGCATCGAGAGAGCCAAAGCAGTGGGGGTGCCGTCCTCGTTTTCAAGGAGCTTCAGCATAAACTTCGGCATATCGGAGAACTCGCAAATTCCGCGCGAAAGCTTTTCTGCAGAATATCTGCGGTCAAATTCCGCAAGCAGATCATAGAGAACACGGCAGAAAGCGGAGGAGCTGCGGAAGTGCTTGGATATCTCTTGAGGAGAGTATTTAATGAGTGCGCCAATTATGGCTTTCAGCGGCTTTAATTGCTTGTTGCGGCTTGCCATAAAGCTTTCGGAGAAGCCGCTTCTGTTATCGCCTCGGAGCGAGGGGAATGAGGAAAAGCTCAAGGATTTAACAAAATCAAAAGCCTTGGGGTAATCGCCGTTGATAAAATTAAGGAGATTTTGGCAATTCTCTGCGTCCTCAACGAAGACGGGATATACCTTTTCCTTCAGCGCGATTGCAAATTTTGGAGAGGCGGAGGGATTGGACGCCATATTGTCATTTGCCGTGGCAAGTACCTCGTCGCGAAGCGATTCGAGCATCACGGTGGCACCAATAAGTGTATTTTTTATCTCGGAACGGATAATGCGTCCCTCGGCGGTTTCAAAGAAATCCCTGCTTGCGGACCTTGAGAGTCGGTCGGCACTCTTTTTCAGAGCTTTTACGCCGTCGGGTGACGTCAGAGTGTTTTTGTAGATATCCAAAATAGCGGGTACGATTTTGGAGGTATCTCTGATGCCTGTCATCAGGCTGAGAAGGTCGGTGTATACGGAGGAATGTCCAACCTCTGCAAGCTCGCCCTGAACGTAGCCCGAATGATTGCAGAAAAACAGCTCAAG
>JAFQPF010000181.1 GCA_017411885.1 Clostridia bacterium | reverse complement strand
TCGCGTATGTCGGCACACGCCCGCACGGCGCTTATCGAAAAAGGGTATATTGATGAAAGCTATACCTTTACCTCGCGTCAGGTAAACGAGCAGATGATAGCCGATTCCGATTCGGTGATCGGGCTTACCGAGGCGCACGCTATGCGCCTGATTATGAGTTTTCCCACGTATGCCGTGAGAATAAGACCGCTTTCAAGCGATATATCAGACCCCTTCGGCGGATATCTTGAAAGATACAGGGCGTGTCTTGAGGATATTGAAAGAGCGATACTGTCAGAATTTTTCGCTGAATATACCGGCGGTGAATGCGATGAATAAGCTCGTTATAAGAGAAGCGACTCCGGATGATATCGGGGCAATGTATGATATTGAGCTTAAATGCTTCACAGATCCGTGGACACGTGCCATGCTTGATCCGTTTGGAGGATACACAGGCGCTCACGCGGCTGTCGCCGAGCTTGACGGATGTGTTAAGGGATTTGTTTTCATCTATATTGTAGCGGGTGACAAGGGCGAAAGCAACGGCGAGATCGATCTTGCCGATATTGCCGTGAATCCTGATGCAAGGCGGATGGGTATAGCAAAGAGTCTTTTGGGATACGTGTATGATCGCGCATACGAAAAGGATTGCGGCAGTATCTTTCTTGAGGTAAGAAGATCGAATACCGCGGCACGCGCGCTGTATGAATCCGAGGGCTTTGCTGTGATCGGAGAAAGAAAAAAATATTACACCTCGCCCGTAGAGGATGCGGTGATAATGAAAAAGGAGCTTGCGGCGGGTGCCGCTTCGATATAAAGAAAATGTTGATCTTGGCATTTGAATCGTCCTGCGACGAAACGAGCGCCGCTGTAGTTGAAATGAGCGAGAGCGTGCGCAGTATAAAATCGAATATAGTCGCCTCGCAGATCGAAACTCACAGGCTTTACGGCGGTGTAGTGCCCGAAATAGCTTCGCGCGCGCATTCCGAGGTGATATCGAATATCACCTACGAAGCGCTTGAAAAAGCGGGTGTCACGCTTAAGGATATAGACGCGGTGGGAGTGACCAATACTCCGGGACTTATAGGCGCGCTTCTTGTGGGCGTGAATTTTGCAAAGTCGCTTGCGCTTGCCAATAATCTTCCGCTTGTGCCGGTAAATCATATAAAAGGGCATATCGCGGCAAATTATTTTGAGCATCCCGATTTAAAGCCTCCGTTTCTTGCCCTTGTAGCATCGGGCGGACATACGTCTGTCATAAGCGTCGATTCATATACCGATTATAAAACGATCGGTCATACGCGCGATGATGCGGCAGGTGAGGCGTTTGATAAGGTAGGCCGTGTGCTTGGGCTTTCTTACCCCTGCGGTGCGGAAATGGACGGACTTGCAAAGCTTGGTAATCCCGATGCGGTAAAGCTTCCGATGGCGACTATTGCAAGCGATACGCTTGATCTTTCGTTCAGCGGACTTAAGACGGCGGTGGTCAATTACGTTAACAGTGTGACTCAGAGGGGCGAGGAAATTAACAAAGCCGACGTAGCCGCCTCTTTTACAAAAATTGCGGTAAGATCGATCGTGAGCAAGCTTGAAGCGGCGCTTGATAAATACGGATATAAAACGCTTGTGCTTGCAGGCGGCGTTGCGGCAAACTCTCATCTTAGAAAAGCAATAAACGATATGTGCGAAAAAAGAAATGTAAGGCTCTGTATGCCGTCGCTTCCGCATTGCGGAGATAACGCGGCTATGATAGGCGCACAGTGCTACTACGAATATAAAAACGGCGTAAGAGCCGACACCTCGCTTAACGCATATGCGACCGGCAGTGTAAGCTTTTGAAAGGAAGTAGATCAGAATGGCGGAAAACTCTATAAAAACCGTAAAGGGTGTAAAGAGGAAGAATAAAAAAACAGAGCAGATGCTTGTTTCTGCAACTGTCATAAAAAGGCTTCCGAGATATTACAGATATTTAAGACAGCTCCTTGCCGACGATATAAGAAGAATATCCTCGGGTGAGCTTTCAAAAATGATGGGCGTGACCGCATCCCAGATACGACAGGATTTCAATTGCTTCGGCGGCTTCGGACAGCAGGGATACGGATATAACGTGAAGTATCTTTATACGAAAATAGGCGAGCTTTTGGGTGTTACGAGTAACCTCAGCGCGATAATAGTCGGTGCGGGAAATTTAGGCTCAGCGCTTGCATCAAGCCCGATATTCGAGCGCCGCGGAATCACGCTGCTTGCGCTGTTTGATAATAATAAAGCCCTCATAGGCACGAAAAAATACGGCTTCCCGGTGCACGATGCAAATGAACTTGAGGATTATATAAAGAAAAACGACGTTGACATAGCGATCATAACCATTCCGCGTGACTATGCTCCGGAAATGGCTGAAAAGCTTGCAAGCTTCGGTGTAAAGGGACTTTGGAATTTTACAAGTGCCGAGCTTGACGTAAGCAAATACGGCGTTGAAAGCGAAAACGTACACTTAGGCGATTCGCTTATGACTCTCTGCTATAAGGTGACGAATAAAGAAGAAAAGGATTGAGCCGCGTAAAGGGCGGCGGAACGGATAGTAAAATGAAGCTCGAAATAAATAAAAAGGATCAGATGTTCCTGCCGCAAAAGGAGCTTTCCCGCGCACTCGACGGAGCGAGCGAAGAGGACTTAAAGGTCCTTTTGATGCTATGCGCGCTCACAGAAGACGGCTCGTTTGATACAGACGAATGTAAGCAAGCAATTACAGACACAGTCGGCGTAAGTGAAACAGAGTACGAAAGCGCGCTTGCTTATTGGCGCGGCGCACGTGTGCTCAAGGCTAAAAAGGGGCAGAAGGCAAAAGCTCAGGACAACGAAAAAAAGGAAGATACAGAAAAAGCAAGAAAGAGTCTTCTTGAGGATAAGCTTCCCGATTACACCGAAGAAGAGCTTGCATTCAAGATAGAAAAGACCAAAAATCTTAAAGAAACGATAGACGAATGTCAGCAGATATTCGGGAAAATATTCACCCCATCCGACGTGTCGGTCATAGTTGGTATGGCAGACAGGCTTGGGTTTACCGGGGAATATATAACGATGCTCGCGGCGTATTGCTCGGGAATCGGCAAGAAAAGCTTAAGATACGTTGAAAAGACGGCGTTTTCCCTGTTTGACGAGGGAATAGATTCGGTCGAAACGCTTTCGGAGTACATAAAGAAAAAGGAAAGCATGCACGAAGCGCTTCCTAAAATCAAAAAAATGGTCGG
>JAFQPF010000180.1 GCA_017411885.1 Clostridia bacterium | reverse complement strand
TCTGCATTTTCGTTAAGTTCTCTTATTGTATACGTGTTGCTTGGGTGGAAAGGAAGCGCTATCATAGGCTCAATCTTTGAAAGGTCAACTATAATTGCGCCGTCGTAGTATGCACATTTTCCGGGGGCGAGAGGTTTGAAGTCCTCGGGTCTTTTCTGTGTTTCAAAATATTTTTTAGTTATATCATCCGTTACCCATATAGATGAAAGACAGGTGGTTTCGGTAGTCATTACGTCAATGCCGTTTCTGAATTCTATGGGCAGGTTTTTAATACCGTCGCCCACAAATTCCATAACCTTGTTCTTGACGAATCCGTTTTTGAAAACTGCACCTATTATTGCAAGGGCAACGTCCTGAGGGCCGACACCGGGGGTGGGGCAGCCTTTAAGATAAACGGCAACTACTTCGGGACGGTTAACGTCGTAAGTTTTAGAAAGCAACTGTTTTACAAGTTCAGGGCCGCCCTCGCCTATAGCCATAGTTCCGAGTGCTCCGTATCTTGTGTGGCTGTCAGAGCCGA
Source organism: Clostridia bacterium (assembly GCA_017411885.1). The sequence continues at coordinate 6,227 of JAFQPF010000180.1, read as the reverse complement.
GTATCATCTTTCCGCATCCGCTCATCATTTCTCTCATAAACGAGTGGATTACTGCCTGATGTGCAGGCACATATATTCCGCCATACTTTTTAGCGGCGGAAAGACCGAACACGTGGTCATCCTCGTTTATCGTGCCGCCGACCGCACAAAGGCTGTTATGGCAGTTGGTAAGCACGTAAGGAAGCGGGAATTTTTCAAGTCCGGACGCGCGCGCGGTCTGAATAATACCAACGTAGGTAATATCGTGCGACGCGATCGCGTCAAATTTTATTTTAAGATTATTTTCATCGCCCGAAGTGTTGTGCGACGAAAGAATGCCGTATGCGATAGTATTCTTTTTTGCACTTTCCTTATCGGCACTTGCGCCGTAAAAAGCAAGCTTTTCATTTATCTGAACACCGTCATCTTCAATTACGGCAAAATCCTTTTCGGGGAGGATATACACCCCGTTTTCATAAAGCTTTATCATTGTTTTATCCTTTGCTGAAGGGAAATTTGAACTTATTTTAGCCCTTGGGGAAGCTATCCTTAAGAGGTACTACTCTGTTAAAGGTGTTGGGATATTTTGTATCAACAGTAAAATACGCATTACGCACAAACTGGAACTTTTCACCCGGCTTTGCATCCTTAAGCGAGGGCTCTATCTTACAAGCGGAAAGCTTTGTAAGCGAAGCGGGATTAAGATAATCGTTATATGTCTTATCCTCGGGAATATCGCCTACGTTTTCGATCGTAAAGAGCTTATCGTAAAGCATCATATCCGCATCAAGTGCGTGCTTTGCGCTCAGCCAATGGATAGTACCCTTTATCTTGCGTCCGTCTGCAGGATTTCCGTTAGCCGTTTCAAGGTCGGCGTTAACGTGGATTGCTGTGATGTTGCCGTTTTCGTCCTTGTCTACGCCCGCATACTTTACGATATACGCGCCCATAAGTCTTACCTCTCCGTCGGGCTTGAGTCTGAAGAACTTGGACGGGGGCACCTCTGCGAAATCGTTTCTTTCGATATAAAGCTCGCGTGTAAACACAAGCTTTCTTGTGCCTGCAGTCTCATCGTTGGGGTTATTTGTTACCTCAAAGTATTCTTCCTTGTCCTCGGGGTAGTTATCTACTATAACCTTAACAGGATCAAGCACAGCGATCCTTCTCTGCGCACTCATATTAAGCTCTTCTCTGATACAATGCTCAAGAAGGTTGATGTCAACAAGACTGTCCGCCTTTGATATACCTGCGCGCTTAACGAAATCGAATATCGCGCTCGGAGTATATCCGCGGCGTCTGAGTCCGCAAAGTGTGGGCATACGGGGGTCATCCCATCCGTCAACGAGTCCTGTTTCAACAAGCTGACGGAGATAACGCTTACTCATTACCGTATATGTCACGTTGAGTCGCGCAAATTCTCTCTGCTTGGGCTTTTGTTCAAAGCCGATATTGTTTACTACCCAATCGTAAAGCGGACGGTGATTTTCAAACTCAAGCGAGCAAAGCGAATGAGTTATTCCCTCAAGCGCGTCCTGGATCGGGTGAGCATAGTCGTAAAGCGGATAGATGCACCACTTATCGCCCTGACGGTGATGCGAACAATGCACGATACGGTAGATTGCCGGATCACGCATATTCATATTCGGGCTTGCCATATCGATCTTCGCGCGGAGCGTGTGTGTACCGTCCTCAAACTCGCCGTTCTTCATTCTTTCGAACAGATCAAGGTTTTCTTCAACGCTTCTGTCGCGATACGGGCTGTTCTTGCCCGGCTCTGTAAGCGTGCCTCTGTACTGACGCATTTCCTCTGCCGTAAGGTCGCAAACGTAAGCCTTGCCGTCCTTTATAAGCTTGATCGCATATTCGTAGCACTTTTCAAAATAGTCGGAGCCGTAGAAAATACCGCCGTTCGGCTCTGCACCAAGCCACTTGAGGTCCTCGTATATGCTTTCGACGTATTCGTTGTCTTCCTTTGCGGGGTTTGTGTCATCGTATCTGAGATTGAACTTGCCGCCGTACTTCTTTGCGGTCGACCAGTTGATATAGATTGCCTTCGCGCTTCCTATATGAAGATATCCGTTAGGCTCGGGCGGGAAGCGCGTGTGGATCTTCTTGACCGCACCTGCGGCAAGGTCCTCGTCTATAATATCGTGTATAAAATTGGATTCTATTACTTCGTTAACTTCTGAACACATATTCACTGTTCCTTTCGTATATTACTTTACCGCAAGCACACGCGCTTTTACTCTCTCTTCTCCCATAAGCTTGCATATCGTGCAAAGATCGGGGGAGTTTGCACGTCCTGTAAGCGCTATTCTTACAAGATTTGATACGTCTGTTACGTTGCCCTTGAATGCCGCAGGATCTGCCTTATAAGCCTTCATATCGGAGGTATAACCGTACTTTTCGCTTATAGCCTTTACCTTTTCAAACCATTCGTTGTTGTCATCATCCGCATTGTAACCGTCGGCGTAATCTCCGAGTATTTGTGCACGCTCGTCTGCAGGGATGTTTGCCGGGAATTCATCTGTGATCTTAAAGTAGTCATCATAGAAGAAGCCCATATAATCCTTGACCTCACTCCAAACGGTGATGTCCTTTCTCGGCTTCTTGCCTCCGCGGCCGATAGCAAGCACGCTCTTTGCAAGCTCAGGATCACCTTCAAGCTTCTCTGCAAAATCAGCATCGTATTCCTTTGCCCACGCAAGCACCTTGTCATAGACCTCGTCTGCGCTCATTTTCGCAACTACGTTCTTTGTAACGTCGTTGAGCTTATCAAAATCAAACAAGCATCCCGAAGCACTCATCTTCTTGATAGAGAACGGGAATTCGGTGTAATCCTTATCGGGATTAGCTATTCTCCACTCCTCAAAGTTGGAGTTAAGCAGTGTCATAACGTATTCAACGACAGCCTCGGGGCAATAGCCCTTTTCCTTATAAAAGCGCATATCAACGCCTGCATCACGCTTGGAAAGCTTCTTCTTGGAGCCGTTTTCGTCAAGCTTCATAAGCTGAGAAATATGAAGGAACTTCGGAAGCTTGAATCCAAGTGCCTTAAAAAGCTGTACGTGGAACGGGAGGCTCGGCAACCATTCCTCACCGCGGACAACGTGTGTCGTTCCCATAAGGTGATCATCCACAGCGTGCGCAAAGTGATAGGTCGGGATACCGTCGCTCTTAAGTAACACGTGGTCCTTGTCGTTTTCGGGTATTTCAATATCGCCCTTGACAAGGTCGGTAAACTTTATCTTTCTTTCAACCGAGCCGTCGCTCTTGAAGCGAAGCACGAACGGCACGCCTTCTTTAAGCTTTTCTTCGATCTTTTCGATCGGAGCATCGCGCCATATTGCCCACTTGCCGTAATAGCCGGGGTCAGCCTTAAGGCTTTCCTGCTCTGCTCTTATTGCGTTAAGCTCTTCCTCTGTGCAGAAGCAGGGATATGCAACACCGTCGCGGATAAGCTTCTTTGCAAAGCACTGATATATCTCTGCTCGCTCACTCTGACGGTAGGGGCCGTATACACCGTTATCGCGTCCGCCGCCGATAGCACCCTCGTCAAACTTTACGCCGTAGTATGCGAGCGTTTCTATAAGATTTTCCTCTGCACCCTCAACCTCGCGCTTTGCGTCGGTGTCCTCAATACGAAGGAAAAGAACGCCGCCGCTCTGATGAGCAAGTCTTTCGCTTACTCGTGTGGGGAAAAGTCCGCCGAAATGCACAAATCCCGTGGGACTGGGTGCGAAACGTGTTACCTTTGCGCCCTCGGGAAGCTCACGCTTAGGAAAGCGTGCTTCCATCTGTTCGGGTGTTGCGGTAATATTCGGATAAAGTAAGTCTGCAAGATAATTGTAGTCCATTTTTGTTACCTCTGTATTTTTTCTTTGAAATTACTGAATTTATCGTTGTCTTACAAACGGATTGAATTTTCGCTCGTGTGAAAGTGAAGTTTCTGCTCCGTGACCGGGATATAGCTTTTCATCCCCATCTATGGAGTAAAGGCGTTGTATTGAAGCATCTATCGTTGCAAAGTCGCCGCCCGGAAAATCGGTACGACCGATGCTTTCATAAAAGAGCGTGTCACCCGATATAATGCCCGCATCGGTCTTGAAGCAGACCGAGCCGACCGTATGACCGGGAGTGTATATGACCTTTACCGTGGATGCGCCGATGCCTATCGTGTCGCCATCCTCAAGCAGGACGTCTGCCGGCTCAAAGGTATCGCTTCGCCCGACAAGAGTCATAAGGCTGAATTCGGGATTGGTAAGGCAGGCATTATCAAGCCTGTGGATATACACAGGCGCACCGGTGTACTCCTTTATCTCTTTAAGCGCGAGGATATGGTCAAAGTGACCGTGAGTAAGAAGTATAGCGCACACCTTTACGGCGTTTGACTGTATCGCAAATATAAGCTCTCTTGCATCTCCACCCGGATCAACAAGTGCCGCCAAATTTGTTTCGTTGTCAATAAGCAGATACGAATTCGCGCTTGAATACCCTGCGCAAACGGTTACAATTTCCACAAATCGCCCTCCCTTCGGGCATAATCATCCATAATACTATATTATACATCATTTTTGTCGTTTTGTCTACACTTACAAGGAAATTTTTATTGACATTTCTCGATTTTTAATGTAAAATGGTCACATAAAAGGCTTATAGCATAACGCTTACACCGGATCAGGAGTATTTATGGAAAAGAAAAAGAAAAAAAGCGCACCGGCAGCCCCCACAAACTGCGAAATGTGCGTATATTTTGACACCGACCCCGAAACGGGCGAGGATTATTGCTCTGTCAATTTAGACGAGGATGAAATGGTCAGCTTTATGACCGGCAACAACAGCCGTTGTCCGTATTTTTACCTGCACGACGAATACAAGACGGTCAGACGGCAGAATTAAAAAAGCACCCATCAGGGTGCTTTTTTTATAACAGCTTCGCCGCGTTCTTTATCGCTTCGGTGACCTGTCTGCCGCAGGCATTGATGCCCTCTTGTGACAGATGTACGCGGTCATCACAGATATACTTGTCTATATTCGGGTAGACAAGCGAATACAAGTCATTGATGATAACGCCCATCTCCTCAAGCTTTGGCACGAGTGCGCCATTATACGCCCTGATTCTTTCATTGGTCTGATCTCCCACTCTTTCGTCTATTGCCGTTGTGGTAGCAAATATTACGACTTTATGGCGCGATTTCAGTATTTTCGCGATACGAACCATATTTTCAACGTACTCGTCTATACTTGTAAAGACATCGCCGTCAAAGCCTGTGGCAGTATCCCAAAGACCGTTATTCCAATGTACGATATCAGAGCCTGCCATATCATTTCGCAGATCGTAAAGCAGGCGCAGCGTATACTTTGCAAAGCGGCAGTTATCTCCGGGTTGAAATACCTCATATCCGTCTCCGAGCATTTCTGGCACGACCTTACCGTAGCCGATCAGTCGTATTGAATCTCCAAGCAACGTAACCTTTACCATCATCTGACTCCTTTTGCTCCATAAGTATTACCTGAGCAAACCTTTTGCCTGCCCGGGCTCCGGGCTGTTACTGCTTTACGCCGAACAGAAGATCCTCGTATACGGGATACGGCCAGTACTTCTTTGCCGTAAGGCTTTCTCCCTCGTCCGCCGCTTCTCTTATCTTTTCCATAAGCGTTACAACGTCATCCTTATACGCGTAAGCGCGCTTGAGCACGTCTTCGATCTTCCTTACTCTTGCAACCGCTTCTTCAAGCTCACATACGCCCTCATCTATAGTAAGAATAAGCGACGTAAGCCTTTTCACGATCTTTTCTTCATAAGAGCAATCCACATCGGGCATAAGCGTGCGCTTGGAGTTACCCGTGTTAGCGATACGAAGAGTATACGCCTCCATTGCCGGCAGGATCTCCTTCCTTGCCATCTCGATCATCGTAAGCGCTTCAATATTTATCGTCTTACAGTAAGCCTCAAGCTTGATCTCGCGTCTTGAATATACCTCCGCTTCTGTGAATATCTTGTGCTTTTTGAAAAGCTCGATATTCTTCGGATCGGTATAACGCTCGACCGCCTCGGGGGTAGTTCTGAGATTGGAAAGCCCTCTTACCTCAACGGCTTCCTTTATCCATTTGTCATCATATCCGTTGCCGTTGAATATGATTCGCTTATGATCCTTTATGATGCTCTGTATGAGCGTATGTAATTCCTCGGTGAAGTTTTCCGCGTTTTCAAGTATATCCGCATATCTGCAAAGGGACTCTGCAAC
>JAFQPF010000179.1 GCA_017411885.1 Clostridia bacterium | reverse complement strand
TGCGCCCTTCCCTGCATATACGTGGAAAAGAAAAGCGGACTTGTAAAGTACAACGTCATAAGCGCCTCCGTGCACAAGGGCTGCGCTCTTGTAAAGCTTGAGGGAATTGACGATATGGACAGCGCGATGCTTCTCAAAAACAAGGTGGTTTACGCAGAGCGTGAACTGATCCCGATAGACGAAGGCGCGGTATTTATAGCCGATATGATAGGGCTTGACGTTTATAACAGCAAAAACGGCGAAAGACTCGGTCTGCTTACAGACATTTTCGAAAGCGTCGCCTCGGATATATACGTCATCAAGACAGACGACGGCAGAGAGGTAATGGTGCCGGGAGTCGACGAATTTATTGATGAGATAGACCTTGACCGCGGAGTTTTTATATCTCCCATCCCCGGTATGTTTGAAGATTAACGGAGGGTATTTTCTTGCGCTTTGATATAATGACACTTTTTACGTCCCTTGTCGAAGCTGTGCTTTCCGAAAGCATAATCGGACGCGCACGCGCCGCGGGACTTATAGAAATACACACGCACGACATACGCGATTTTTCCGAAAACAAGCACAGGCGTGTGGACGACACGCCCTACGGCGGCGGTATGGGTATGCTTATGAGCCCCGTGCCGATCTACAACTGCTACAGATCGGTGCTTGAAGAAATGAAGGACAAGCCGGATGCCAAAAGGCGCGTGGTATATATGTCGCCCAAGGGTGCGGTGCTTACGCAAAATAAAGCACGTGAGCTTCTCTGCTACGATAACATCATTATCCTGTGCGGCCATTACGAGGGTGTTGACCAGCGTATAATAGACGAGATCGTAGACGAAGAGATCTCGATCGGCGATTACGTGTTAACAGGCGGTGAGCTTCCCGCCTGCATACTCGTTGATTCGGTATCGCGAATGATAGAAGGAGTTCTTTCAGACAAGGAATGCTATGAAAACGAAAGCATAGCCTCAGGGCTTCTTGAATATCCGCAATACACCCGTCCGTATGAATTTAACGGCAGAAAAGTCCCCGACGTGCTTCTCAGCGGACATCACGAAAATATTGATAAATGGAGACGGGAGCAGGCACTTCTGATAACAAAGGAAAAGCGGCCCGAGCTTCTTGAAAACAACAGAAAGGAGCAAAAGGATCTTGGATAACAATACTCCCAAAAACAAAAAAAGCTTCCTTGATATCATAAAGGAAAGCGCGATAATCAGCTTTTTGCTCGCGCTTGCCGATATTATCTACCAAAAGCTTAACAGCGGCTTTTACGGCAGGATCGCCACCTCATACGATTTTGAAAACAAGGCGGCGCGCTCAAGCGCAATATGCGGTATGGTAAAAAAGCTAAAATGGTCCGAACGTGTCTCGCGGCCGGCAAAGCAGGCGATAGCCCGGTCTATCGAGCAAAGCAGGATACTCGGTGCCATATCGGATCTGCTCGAGGCATTACTTTATTGCAAGCAAAGACTTTACGGCGTATTCTTCGTTACACTCGGCCTTTACATTGAAATAGCGTTCATCGTAAAGACCGCGCTCTTTGTTGAAGAAATAAAGGATATCGACTTTGTTCCCGCAACGGTGGGGCTTACGCTTCTGATAATGTCGCTTCCGCTTCTGTTTTCGACGAAAACACTCGCGCAATCGGTGCTTGAAAGCAAGCTCGTTTCCTTTTTTGTTTTCGATATAATCGGAGCAAGCAGAGAAAGCTTTTTAAGGAATATCGAAATAAAGGATAAGGCGCTGATACCGTTCATTCTCGGAATGCTTCTCGGGCTTTTAAGCTTCGCGCTTGAGCCATTGCTTATAGTGATCGCACTTTTAGCGATAATAATGGCTCTGGCGGTATTAAAGATCCCCGAATTCGGTGTATTTCTTATAGTAACGCTTGCGCCGTTTGCACCGACTATGCTTTTAGCGGGACTTACCGCTTACGTTGCTCTCTGCTTTGTTATAAAGCTTTTATGCGGAAGAAGAACCTTAAGCTTAAGTCTCAACGATTATATGATCGCCACGTTTATGCTTCTGACTCTTCTTGGTGGCGTGATATCGCCCGATATTAGCGGAAGCATCAAGCCGGCTCTTATATACACGGTGTTCCTGTGCGGATATTTCCTTTGCGCAAATCTTATCCGTACAAAGGAATGGCTTACGAAATGTATTTACGGCGTAACCGTGTCACTCTTTCTTGTTTCGGTATACGGAGTTTTGCAATACGTATTCGGCTTCGGTGCCTCCACATGGCACGATGAATCTATGTTTTCGGATATTTCCGGACGCGTGGTTTCAACCTTTGAGAACCCGAACGTGCTTGCCGAATACCTTATTATGTTCATACCGCTTGCATTCGCTATGGTCATAGTATCGCAAAAGCGTGAGCTTAAGGCAGCGTCGCTCGTATGCTTTGCAAGTGCCGCCCTTTGCCTTGTGTTCACCTGGTCGCGCGGCGCGTGGCTCGGATTTCTTTTCGGTATGCTCGTATTCCTTTTGACCTACAGTAAAAAAATACTCGCGCTGCTTTTCGGATGCGTTGCTCTCATACCGGCACTTCCCTTTGTTTTGCCGGAATCGATCACAAACAGGTTTTTAAGCATCGGCAATCTCGCCGATTCCTCAACCTCCTACAGAGTTCACATCTGGACCGGCGTTACCTCAATGCTCAAGGAGCATTGGTTTACCGGTATCGGTACGGGCGAGCCCGCTTTTTCAAGCGTTTATCCCAAATTCGCGCTTTCGGGAATAGAGCTTGCGCCCCATTCCCATAACCTTTTCTTGCAGATAATGACCGAGCACGGTATTCTTGCTCTGATAATTTTCTTTGCGATCATTCTCCTTTATATTCAGAGTGTCTTTACCTTCAACCGCTTTGAAACAAGAAAAACAAAGCTTATCGTCAGCGCGATGATGTGCGGTATATTAGCCGTGCTTTTGCAGGGTCTTACCGATTACATCTGGTACAATTACAGAGTTTACCTTATCTTCTGGCTTCTCATCGGACTGACAGTAGCCACACGCAGATGCCACAGAGTAACCAGAACTTAATGAAAGGAACAGACAAATATGATGCAACAGAATAACAAAAAACGCAGATTCAACCTGATCGATCTTCTTATTACGGCAATAATACTTGTCGTTATAGCATTTTTAGCCTACATCTTCGTGTTCAACAGCTCGCTTGGCTCATCAAATGACGATACCGTAACGATACAGTACGTGCTTGAGGTCAAGGACGCTTACGATATGCTCATAGAGCCCGCGTCCAAAAACGTGGACAAGGAGCTTATAGACGCGGCGGCAAAATTCGTGCTCGGCACGGTCAAGGAGTTTTATACCGAGCCCGCGGTGCTTTCGACCTATTCACACGAAACCGGCGAGGCTACGACCTCCGATTATCCGGAGCATTCTAACTTCTACTTTGTTGTCGAGGCAGAGGCTAAACGCGATGCCGGCACAAACCGTTATATGCTCGACGGCTTTGAGCTTTCGGTAGGCTCGCGCGTTTACGTGCGCCTGCCCTACTATACCGGCACCTCGTACTGCATCGAAATAAACGAGATCAACAAGTGAGTGAAAAGGAGTAATACTATGTCAAATAAAGCTAAGCTTCGCTTTAACGCGATAGATCTTGTTATAATAATCCTCGTCGTAGGATGTATTGCGGGTCTTGCACTCAGATACCAGCTTATAAACGTCATTCATTCCCAGAGCGAAAGCAACGGTGCCAACGTTTCCTTTTATCTGAGCAACATCCGTTCATCAAGCGAAAACTATTTTAACGAGGGAGATACCTTCTTCCTTGCAAATGAAGACGTCAAGCTCGGCGAATTGCTTTCGGGCTTCAGATTTGAGCCTGCCGCACAGTATAATATGAGAAGCGACGGGACCTACGTTAAAACGACTGCCGTAAACGGAAGAAGCGATATGTTCGGCACGTTAAAAGCAGACGGACGTTTTGCAGACAGCGGCGAATTCTTATTAAACGGCACCAAGTACATCGCCGCAGGCAGCGAGCTTGCAATATACAGCAATAACGTAGAGGTAACTGTTATCATCACAGACGTGACACCTATTGCGTAACTTTGTGCTATTTTGTCAAAATGTCGATTAACGCGCTGCTTTTGCAATTATTTTTGGTGAAAACGGATATAAATTAACTATTGATTTATCGTGAGTTTTTTGGTATACTTTTAAATAGAAAAGTGGACTTATAATTTGATTTAGCAAAAGCTATGTGTGCAATAAGTGCCATTGAGGCGATCAGCAGAAAGGATAATGCATTATTATGAAAACACGTGAGGTTACCATTCAGAATATCGTAGGACTTCATGCCAGACCCGCAACCTTCTTCATTCAGAAGGCAAATACTTATAAAAGCTCTATCTCTGTAATAAAGGACGACAAGCGTGTTAATGCCAAGAGCCTTTTGGGTGTGCTTTCACTCGGAGTAGTTAAGGGTATGACAGTTACATTGTCCGCAGAGGGCCCCGATGAAGACGAGGCACTTGCAGGTCTTGCCGAGCTTATAGATTCCTGCTTCGGCGAATAAGCACAAAATAAGTGCGTCGCATCAGATTTGGATCGGACGAGAGCGGAAGCTATCACGGTAAGCGTGATATTCCCGACTCGTCCTTTTTGTTTTTGCAAATAATATAAGAGGGGTAGCGTGAAAGAAAGATCTCTGCTATTTGTGATCAAACGATTTCACGCTCGAAGTACTTGCAAAATGGGACCCAACCCATTTTGTCGCACTCTGTGCGATGCCAAGTACTTCCTTGTGTTTTTTTGTACCGCCGCTTAGCGGCGAAATGGAGATTAATATGGATGCAAAAAGAAGCGAGCTTTTACAAAAGGCGCTGACACTGCCGCTTACGTCGGGCGTTTACATTATGCGCGACAAGGCAGGCAAGGTAATATACGTCGGAAAATCCCGCGCGCTTAAAAACCGCGTATCACAGTATTTCCGCGATTCGCAAAAGGATATAAAATGCGAGCGCATGGTTTCATGCGTCGCAAGCTTCGATTATATTCTCACCGATTCCGAAATGGAAGCGCTCACGCTCGAAAACAGCCTTATAAAGCAATATACCCCCAAATACAATATCAAATTAAAGGACGCGAAAAGCTATCCGTATATAAAGATCGACCTTGATTCACCATATCCGAAGATAACGATGACAAGGCGCAGGGCAAACGATAACGCAAGATACTTCGGCCCTTATTCAAGTGCAAGTGCCGTATATTCTATCATTCAGACCATACAAAAATCCTTTGGCGTTGCCTCCTGCGACAAGAGCTTTCCAAGAGATATAAAGAAAAGCCGTCCCTGCCTTAACAGTCATCTTGGCTTTTGTATGGCTCCCTGCACGGGAGAGGTGTCAAGCGAGGAATACAAGGCGGTATTCAAGGAGATCATAGCCTTTCTTAAGGGCTCGTACAAGGAAGCCGAGGAATCGCTCAAGGAGAAAATGGAGGATGCCGCAGAAAACCTTATGTTTGAGGCGGCGGCAAGATACCGCGACCGTATCGCCTCGCTTAAAAGCCTCTGGCAAAGGCAAAAGGTGGTCGGCTCACCCGATCTTAACGAGGACGTTTTCTCAATTTATTTAGGCGAGACCTGCTCCTGCCTTTCGGTATTCTTTATCCGCTCAGGAAGTGTTGTGGACAACGAAAACCATATCTTCAACGCAGACCAGATAATAGACGGTGAATCGTTGTGCTCCTTCTTATGCGAGCTTTATACCGCGCGCGAATTTATCCCCAAGGAAATACTTCTTGATTGCGATCTTTCAATCGAGGAGAAAACTATGCTTGAGGAATATTTAAGCAACCTCGCAGGCGAACGTATATATATCCACCTGCCGCAAAAGGGCGAAAAGAAGGCTCTTTGCGATATGGTGTACGAAAACGCCGCGCAGAACGCAAGGCTTTACGAAAAGCAGAATGAGCATGATAATACCGTACTTGTAAAGCTTGCTTCGCTTTTAGCTCTTGAGGTAGTACCAGAAAGAATAGAAGCATACGACATATCCAATTTCGGAAACGACAACATCACCGCCGGAATGATAGTAGCACAAAACGGACGGCTCTTAAAAAACGATTACCGCTCCTTCAAGATATCCACAGGAGCGCAGGACGATTACGCCGCTATGCGCGAGGCGATCTCGCGCAGGCTTGCGCACCTTTCGGACACCGAGGGCTCGTTTTCAAACATCCCCGACCTTATCTTGCTCGACGGCGGCAAAGGACACGTTTCGGTCATCCGCGAGCTTATAGAATCGCTCGGACTCGATATCCCGGTGTTCGGTATGGTCAAGGACGAACACCACAAAACACGCGCTCTCACAGACGGAGAAAACGAGATCGCGATAGCACGTGAGCAAAGCGTTTTCGTATTTGTATACAAGCTTCAGGAGGAGGTTCACAGATATTCGATTTCGCGTATGACCAACGCGAAGCGCAAATCGGTAAAGACCTCTACTCTTGAGGAGATCCCCGGAATCGGAAAGACAAAGGCAAAAAATCTGCTCGCGCATTTCAAAAGCCTTGCCGCGATAAAAAAAGCCGCGGTCTACGAGCTTGCAGGCGTTGCCGGTGTAAGCAAGACCGATGCCGAGAATATTGTAAAGTATTTTAACGACCAGAATAAAAAATAACCGCTACGGTTACCAGGAGAAACTTATGAGAATAATCACAGGACTTGCACGCGGAGTAAAGCTTCAGACCCTTGAGGGAGAAGCCACTCGCCCTACGGCAGAGCGCGTCAAGGAAGCACTTTTCAGTATGATACAATTTGATTTAGAGGACGCAGTCGTGCTTGATCTTTTTGCCGGAAGCGGTCAGCTCGGACTTGAAGCGTTAAGCCGCGGTGCTGAGCGCGCAGTATTTACCGATGTTTCAAGCGACGCGACGGCTATAATCAAGGCTAACGCTCAGAAAACGCGGCTTTTTGAAAAATGCCGTGTGCTTACTATGGATTACAAGGATTATATCCGCGCGGCGGCAGGCAAGTATAAATTCGATTTTATCTTTTTAGACCCGCCCTACGCTCAGAAGATCCTGCCCGAGGTGATTAAAAAGATACAGGCAGCAGATATCCTGACCGATGCCGGCATTATTGTATGTGAATCGGAAGAAGATCTTTCGATCGATGAATACAATCTCTCGGACAGCTTTGAAATAATAAAGCAGGTAAAATACGGCAGAATACACCTTTGTCTGCTTAAGAAAAAGGAGACTAATGTATGACGGTTGCACTCGTTCCGGGAAGCTTTGATCCGATAACAAACGGTCATCTTAATATTATAAAACGCGCCTGTGCTATGTTTGACAAGGTCTATGTGACCGTATTTATCAACGAAAATAAAGCCTCCCGCTTCACGCTTGAAAAGCGTCTTGAAATGGTTCGTGCCGCGTGCAGCGGACTTGACAACGTGATATGCGACAAAAACGAGGGTATGCTTGCCGATTACTGTAAGGAAAAAGGCATCACCGCCGTCGTTAAGGGCGCGCGCTGTGCAGAAGATTTCGAGTATGAAATGAATATGGCTCACTTTAACAGAGAGCGCAATCAAATGCTTGATACGGTCATTCTCTGCGCAGAAAAAGGCCTTGAGGAGATAAGCTCCACCGCGCTTTATAAGCTGATTAGCGAAAACCGGGACTATCGCGGACTCGTGCCGGATAAGGTTTACGATATTTTAAGCAGGCTTACCTGAGCCGCCACCTCTTTTTCCACCACTTTTAATCACCAAAATCATCATTTGCTCCCATTTTTACCACTATCCGCCATTTGTTCACGAAATATTTACATTTACGCGCCATAAATCACTGTAAAAAATCCCTTAAACCTATTGAAAAATCCAAAAATGTAGGTTATAATTATTACAAAGTGGTGTAAAGTGGCGCGAAATGGAGCAAAATGGTGGAAAACTGACCATATTTTTCCTTTAAGCGTCCAAAAGGGCGCTTTTTGTGCTTGTGCAAATGCGCCTGCGCCTGATGCTGTCAGAAGGGAGAATTGCTATGACCGTGTTTTCGGGTACGTTCAAGCATACGCTTGATACTAAAAACCGTTTGTTTATACCCGCAAAATTCCGCGAAGAGCTTGGCGAAAAGTTTTTCGTTATGCGCAACGTGGACGGATGCCTGGATATTTTAACGCTCGAAGCGCGCGACAGCATTTCAGAACAGCTCTCTCTCCTCCCGAGAGTTCAGGCAGGTGACCTCAGACGCTTCCTCTTTTCAGAAGCAAGCGACTGTGTTCCGGACACACAGGGACGCGTAATCCTTCCCTCACAGCTCGTTGAATACGCCGAGCTTGGCAAAAACGTGCTTATCGTCGGAACGGATAACCACATTGAACTCTGGAACGAGGAAAAATACGAACAGAAGCGTGCAGCCGCTTCCAAGGATTACATTCTCGCTCTTATGAACGAGCTTAAGTGGTAAAAATGGCTGAGGATATCAACTTTTCACACTATTCGGTGCTGCTAAACGAAAGCGTAGACGCGCTTTCCCCCGAAAAAGGCGGCATATACGCCGACCTCACGCTTGGCGGAGGCGGTCATTCGCTTGAAATACTCAAGAGAATGGACACTAACGGCAGACTGATCGCCTTTGACCAGGACGCCGATGCCATAGCGGCATCAAAAATCAGACTTAAGGATTATACCGACCGCGTTACGTTTGTGAACGAAAATTTCGAAAATTTTGCAAGCGTGCTTGAAAATCTCGGGGTAGAAAAGATCGACGGCGCGGTAATAGATCTTGGGGTATCCTCATATCAGCTCGATACTCCCGAAAGAGGCTTCTCGTATATGCACGACGCATTCCTCGATATGAGAATGAACAGGTCGGCATCGCTTTCGGCATACGAGGTAGTCAACACCTATGATAAGGAAAATCTCAAAAAAATCATATTTGAGTACGGCGAGGAAAGATTTGCGCCGCGTATAGCGGCAAAAATCGTGGCTGCAAGAGAGTCAAAGCCAATCGAAACGACCTTCGAATTAGTCGATATCATTCGCAGTGCCATGCCTGACGGAGGCAGAGGCGGCGAAAAACATCCCGCAAAACGAACATTCCAGGCTATTCGGATCGAAGTGAACAAGGAGCTTGACGTTATAACTCCGGCAATTAATGCCGTTGTCGACTCTCTGAAACCGGGCGGTCGCCTCGCCGTGATAACCTTCCACTCGCTTGAGGACAGACTTGTAAAAAATCTGTTTTCAAAGCTTGCAAACCCGTGTACCTGTCCTCCTGATTTTCCGGTATGCGTATGTGGAAGAAGAGCGACGGTAAGACCGGTCACACACAAGCCGGTCCTTCCCTCTGCTGATGAGTTAAATGAAAACTCGCGTTCAAGAAGCGCAAAGCTCAGGATAATAGAAAAGATTTAGAAAATGAAAGTGGGGTAAACGCAGGTGACGTCAAATTACAATAAGGTCAAAAATAAAGAAGATAAGCTTGCGAAGGCCTCGCAGGTAAGAAAAAACACAGGCGCAGTAAAGAGCGAAGGTGCCGTGATCGGCAACACCGCGCACGTCTCAGGCGTTTCCGGCAAGGTCCGCGCAGGAGAAAACACAAGAGCCAACGTGCGTACCAACGGTGCGGTTGTTAAAAGGCGCAACGTACAGACAAAGCCTGAAGAAATAAACACAAGACTTCCGAAATGGCTCGGATGGCTCGGCTTTGACGCCAAGGAAAGATTTGAAACCATCGCCGTTTCAACCGCAAACAGACATCCTATCGTATTATATATAGCGATAACCGTTCTGATAACCGCGATGTTTATGACTCTTGTTATAAACGCCGTGGGCATAAACAAGCTTAAGACAGAAACGACACAGATGAACAGTCACTTAGCTTCTCTTATCGAAAAGGAGGCGGAGCTCAGCTTAGAGCTTGAAAAGCGTGACGACCTCAGATATATCCGTGAGGTAGCTATCAACGTACACGGAATGATGGACAAAAAATACGCAAGCAAGCATTACATAAGCCTTGAAAAGGATCCGAAGGTAGAGCTTTCGGACAAGGCTGACGATGAAGTGGACGTTGTAATTGTAGAGGACTGAGTCAAATATACTCCGGTGTGGGAATATATATGGCAAAGGTCAAATAGATTTAAAATAACGGAAAACAATGAGGGTAAGGAGACAATATGACTCTTTACTCTCGCTTGTTTATTTAGATAATACTTTTACCGGAATCCGGGAAAGGAGGATAAATATGAGAAGTCCCGGACATTACGATCTTATAAAAAAACGCTCACTCGTTATAGTGGCTTTTATTATAGTTTTATTCAGTGTCGCAGTAGTAAGATTGTTCGATCTGCAGATACTTAATTATGAAAAATATCAGTCCGCGGTAATACGCCAGATGACAAGCGAAACGACACTCAGAGCAGAGCGCGGCAAGATCTACGACACCAATATGAATCTGCTCGTAACGAACACCACCGTATGGCGTGCGCTTGTCGATCCCGCAAAGATCACCGAATACAGCGACAAGGTGCTTATCGCCGACGGTCTTTCAAAAATTCTTAACGTAGATTACAATACAATCCTTGAAAAAATAAACAAGCATCCCAATTCGCGCGACGTTACCATAAAGGAAAATCTTGACAAGGAAACAGCGGACACAGTCCGCAAATTCATAAGCGAAAACGAGCTTACCTCGCAGGTACATCTCGTAATCGGCAGCAAGCGCTTTTACTGCTATGGCGATCTTGCCTCCCACGCACTCGGCTTTACCAACTCAAACGGCGGTGTTTACGGTATTGAGGCGACCTACAACAGCTATCTTACCGGTATCGACGGCAAGCTGCTCAGCGCCCACGATGCTCACGGCAAGGATATGCCGTACAAGTATGAAAGCCTTATTGACGCTTCAAACGGTATAAACCTCGTTTCCACGCTCGATATGAGAATACAGTACGAGCTTGAAAATCAGCTTGAGCTTGCATATGAAAACGCAGGCGCGCGCAACCGTGTAACAGGTATTGTTATGGAGGTAGATACGGGTGCTGTGCTCGGTATGGCAACATATCCCGATTTTGACTGTAACGACCCGTATACTCTTTCGGAGGATCTTCAGGAAAGGCTTGATAATTCAGGCTTTGCAAAGGAATCCGAAGAATACAACGAGCTTTACAAGAGCTTGCTTTACGAGCTCTGGAACAACAAGGCGGTAAACGATCTTTACGAGCCCGGCTCGACGTTTAAAGTTATAACCTCGGCTATCGCGCTTGAAGAAAAGAACGTAAAATTAAACGATACCTTCTACTGCCCCGGAAGCTACAAGGTAAGCGGCTACAGCACACCTATCCACTGTCACAAGCGCTCCGGACACGGCGTGGTCACATTCGTTGAGGGGCTTCAACAGTCCTGCAACCCCACGCTTATGATGCTTGCCGAAAGAATAGGAAGAGAAACCTTCTTCAAGTATTTCGAAGCCTTCGGCTACCGTTCAAAAACAGGAATAGACCTGCCCGGCGAATCGCTTGGTATAACCCACTCGCTTGACAGCTTCAATCAGGTCGAGCTTGCGGTATATTCCTTCGGTCAGACCTTTAAGGTAACGCCTATCCAGCAGATCACGGCTATCAGCACGATCGCTAACGGCGGTTATCTTGTAAAGCCCCATCTCGTGCGCAGACTTGTGGACGATGACGGAAACGTAATATATTCATATGACGACAGCGCAAAGCGTCAGATAATAAGCACAGAAACCTGCGAAACGCTCACCAAAGTGCTTGCAGACGGTGTTGCCGGCAACGGCGGCGCAAAGAACGCATACGTCAAGGGATATTCTGTAGCGGCAAAGACAGGTACCTCCGAAAAGAGAGACAAGGCGGACAAATACGGTGAATTTTCACTCAGAGTCGGCTCTTGTGTTGCATACGCGCCTGCCGATGATCCTGTAATAGCGGCGATCATTATCGTTGACGAGCCCTCTATCGCAAACGTATACGGAAGCGTTGTTGCGGCTCCTTATATATCAAATCTTCTTTCGGTGGTGCTTCCCTATCTCGGAATCGAGCCTAAATATACCCCCGAGGAGCTTGCCTCAATGGAGATACCGATAAACGATTATACCGGTAAGTACGCAAACGATGCGGCAAGCGAAATAAAGAAAAAAGGTCTTTCGGTTGAAATAATCGGAAGCGGTGACGTCGTCACCTCGCAGATACCCAAAAACGGAAGTCTGCTTTCAAGCGAAACGGGTAAGGTTTTACTTTACACTGCTAATACCGAGCCCAAGTTAAGCGTAACGGTTCCCGATCTTATCGGCAAAACCGCCGCCGCGGCGAACAGACTTGCCGTGAATGCGGGTCTCAATATCAACATATCGGGCGCGCAAAACTACGACAGCGGTGCCGGTGCGGTGGTAATCACGCAGTATCCGGAGCCGGGAGTCAAGCTTACGCGCGGCGATATAGTCACGGTGGACGTCCGTCATATGGACGGTACCGATTAATAAAAAACAACGGACACTCAAAGCATAATAAACAGAGCTGTCCGATCATCCTCTCCGTCGCAGGCGGACAGATTGCGACGGAGAATGGAGCTTTTATGAAATTTTGCCAGATTCTGTCCGATATAAAAATACTTTCAACAAATATCACCTGTTTTGATTTTTGCTTTAATAAAATTTGTAGTGATACAGGCAAGCTTTCGCTTGGGGATATTTTTATCTGCAAGCGCGGAACTGTTACAGACGGTCACGACTATATTATAAAAGCCTACGAGCTTGGCGCGAGATGCTTTGTGGTCGAAAGGATAACAGACGAGCTTAAAAGTGACGGCAGACTGCGCTATATCCGCGTTAAGGACACCGCCCTTGCCGAGGTTATGCTGTTGAATGCGGCATTCGGATACCCGGCAAATAATATGCGGCTTGTCGCTATAACCGGAACTAACGGCAAAACGTCGGTCGCGTATATGTTAAAGCATATACTCGACTGCGCCGGAATCTGTTCGGGGCTTATCGGTACGGTCAAAAGCTATGCCGGAAAAAAGGATATCACACGCAAAAAAAACGAAAGCAGCTTTAATTCAATGACAACACCGACACCCGACGAGCTTTTCTCGCTTCTTGCGCAAATGCGCGAGCTTGGGTGCGACACGGTAGTTTTGGAAGCCTCCTCTCACGCTCTTAAGCAAAAAAGGCTTGATGCCCTGCGCTTCACGCTCGGGATATTTACAAATCTGAGTGAGGATCATCTTGATTATCACAAAAGCTTATCCGAATACGCAAAGGCAAAAGCGCATCTGTTTGAGCTTTGCGACAGCGCGCTTATAAATACCGACGACTCTGTCGGCGCAAATATTGCAAAAGGCTGTCCGTGCAAGGTTATCACCTACGGTAAAAGTGATGCCTGCGATTATTGTGCGGCAAAGCTCCGGCTTAACGATTCAGGGATAGAGTTTTGGGCAAGGCTCAAGGGTGAAGCTCATATATCCTGCCCGATTCCCGGAGAATTTACGGTATACAACGCTCTGTGCGCGGCGTCTGCCGCCTCAATTCTCGGAGTAAGTGACAAAACAATAGCAAAAGCGCTTGAAGCTATGCCTCAGATACCCGGCAGACTTGAAAGAGTAAGCTCACGGGATAATATAAACGTGTTTATAGATTACGCGCACACGCCCGATGCACTTGAAAAGGCAATAACAACATTAAAATCAAGTACCCGCGGAAGAATGATAACCGTATTCGGATGCGGCGGCGACAGGGAACGCGAAAAAAGGCCTGTTATGGGCAGGATCGCAACCTACTTAAGCGATCTGACGGTCATAACCTCGGACAATTGCAGAAATGAAAGTGCCAAAAAAATACTTGATGACATTGTGTCCGGCGTAAGGCACAACTCGAATTACAGAGTGATTCCCGAGCGAAGGGACGCGATATATTTCGCGCTTTGTATGGCTAAACCCGGAGACACCGTGCTTTTGGCAGGAAAAGGTCACGAGGATTATCTTTTGTGCGGTAATGAAAAAAAGCATTTTTCCGAAAGAGAAACGGTTGAGGATTTTTATAAAAGGAAATTATCAGAGAAAGCAAAGGACAGGGAGTAATGAACAGAATAATGCTTGAGGGCGTAAGCTTCACCTCGGATGAGCTTGCAAGGATCACAAACGGTACTCTTATAAAGAACAAGGGAGAGATCATCACATCGGTTTCAACCGATTCGCGCGACTGTACAGACGGTACGCTTTTTGTCGCTATCAAGGGTGAAAGATTTGACGGTCACGATTTTATTAAGCAGACAATGGATGCAGGCGCAGTATGCGCTCTTTGCGAAAGGATACCCGAAGGCGCTGACTTATTAAGCGGCGATCTCGTTATCGTAAAGGACAGCATTATCGCTCTCGGCAAGCTTGCAAAGGAATATCTTGAAAAGCTTTCTCCCCGTGTGGTCGCGGTCACCGGAAGTGTCGGCAAAACGACCACAAAGGAATTTATTTATTCGGTGCTGAGCGAAAGATTTTGCTCACACAAGACCGAGGGCAATTTCAACAACGAGCTCGGGCTTCCGCTCACCGTGCTTTCGATGAAAAAGGAAACACGTACTGCCGTTCTTGAAATGGGTATGAGCTTCAAGGGTGAGATATCCTATCTTTCAAAGCTCGCCTCTCCAAGCATAGCGGTCATTACCAATATCGGCAACTCACATATTGAAAATCTCGGCAGCCGCGAAAACATCTGTGCCGCCAAGCTTGAGATAACAGACGGGCTTGACCCGGACGGATATATATTGCTCAATGCCGACGAGCCCCTTCTCTTCGCGCAAAAGGACAGACTCAGACACAAGATCCTTTTTGTTTCGATGCAGAACCCTGCCGCCGATTTCAGAGCGCTCAACGTCCGCACCTATGACGGTTATTCGATATACGACCTTGTTTTGCCTAATAGAGTTATTACCAACATTCAGATTCCGACCATAGGTATTCACAACGTCCACGACTCGGTATTCGCTTTCGTATGCGGTCTGCTTATGGGTATGAGCGACGATGAGATCAAGCGCGGACTTATGAAGTTCAAAAACACCGGTATGCGTCAGAACGTGTACGTTTACGGCGGTGTTACAATAATCGAGGACTGCTACAACGCAGGGCCCGAATCTATGAAGGCTTCACTTGACGTTCTTGCAAGGCTTGCCAATAAAAACGGCACGCGCTCGGTTGCCGTGCTCGGCGAAATGCGCGAGCTTGGTGAATACAGCAAGACTTTGCATATGGAGATCGGAAAGGCTGTTGCCGCAAAGGATATAAGCAAGCTTTTCACATTCGGCAAGGAGGCCGAAAACATCGCACTTGGCGCAATAAACCACGCTTATATGCCCGAAAGAGTCGGCATCAACGGAGATATTGAAGCTCCCGAGGCTGCTGCTCAGGCTATAAGGGCGACACTCAGACGTGGCGACGTGGTATTATTCAAGGCAAGCCGCGCGGTAAGGCTTGAAAGAGTGATCGAGCTGTTGAAAAACGAGCTTGACCGCGCCCCGCTTACAGATATCTGAGTCTTTGATCTTATCGGCTAAAAGAAAGGAATGATCACCTTGTCAAACCCTGTCTATATATTCTTCACGGCAACGCTTATCTGCGTATTTGTATTATCCGCCCTCTTCACAAGACTAATAATACCAAAGCTTAAAAGCTTAAAGCTCGGTCAGACTATCCTTGATATCGGTCCGCGCTGGCATAAAAACAAGGAGGGCACGCCTACAATGGGCGGTGTTGCGTTTATTTCGGCAATACTTGCCGTTTGCGCACTCGCGGTATTTCTTTTAACAAGGCTTACCGAGGCGGCACTTCCCACAAGGCTCATAATCACGCTTGTTTTTGCCGTAGCAAACGGTGCTATCGGCGTGATAGACGATATGACCAAATTCAAAAATCATCGAAACGAGGGATTAAGCGCTTCACAGAAGTTTCTGCTTCAGCTTCTTGCAGGCGGTCTGTATCTTGCCGCGATGAGCTATTTCGGCGGACTTACCACGGTGATGCACATTCCCTTCACAAACTTCGGCTTTGACCTTGGAGTCGTTTATTATCCTATCGCGCTTATTCTTATCGCAGGTATAGTAAACAGCGTTAATCTTACAGACGGTATAGACGGTCTTGCGTCAAGCGTAACTCTTGTTGCCGCCGCAGCCTTTGCCGTACTTTCCTTCTTTATAAAAAACACAGAGCTTTCGCTTTTAAGCGCGGCTCTTATCGGTGGATGTCTTGGATTTCTCACCTACAACTTCTACCCTGCCCGAATATTTATGGGTGACACAGGCTCGCTCTTTCTCGGCGCGGGCATCGTAGGCTGTGCATTTCTGGCAAACGATCCGCTTATCATTTTAATAATAGGCATAATTTACGTTATCGAATCGCTTTCGGTTATAATCCAGGTAACCTGCTTCAAGCTTACGGGAAAGCGTGTATTCAAAATGAGTCCTATCCATCATCATTTTGAAAAATGCGGCTGGAGCGAGATAAAGATCGTATCGATCTTTTCCTTATTAACACTCATAATTTCAACACTCGCGGTGGTGCTGACACTTGTCTGAGGATACCGCCGTCGTCTGGTACAAACAACACACGGAGATATAAATGAACAGTACCCAAAAACATCAGAGCAGCCCGCCGGTGCAGGATATGCGAAAAGCAAATCCTGACGCGCGTCAGGGCTTGAAGCCTGTAAGAAGGCTTTCGGGTATGCCCGAAAGGCAAATGCCGAAAATCGTAAGATACAAGGGTCCTATGGACCGTGTCTTTCTTATACTCGTGCTGATACTTATCTGCTTTGGCTCGGTTATGGTATTCAGCGCAAGCTATGCGTATTCGATGTCAAGATATAACGGCAACGGCTACGTATACATAAGCAAGCAGCTGATTAACGTGCTTATCGGTCTTGGATTTATGTTTGGAATCGCCAAGCTTGTCGACCCTTATACACTGAGAAAAAACGTAGGCAAATTATATTTTGTAACAATAATACTGCTCGCACTCGTGCTTTTGATCGGTACGATAGGCGGCGGCGCAAAGCGTTGGATAATGATCGCGGGTTTTTCGGTACAACCGTCCGAGATCGCCAAGGCAACGCTCGTGTTCATGCTTGCCGCACATTTTGAAAAGCATTCCGAAAGGATAATATCACCGAAAAGCACGAAGGAAAGCCTAAAATACGGGCTATTATGGCCTCTTATGTACACAGGGATCCTTTGTCTGCTCGTAGTGCTTGAAAAGCATCTCTCGGGTACGATAATTATATTCCTTATCGGCATCGCGGTTATGTGGGCAGGCGGTACGGATGCAAAATTCATTCTCATCCCCGGCTTGGTCTGCGGATCGCTTCTTACCGTGCTTGCTCTGCTTATCCCCTACACGAAAAGAAGAATCGACATATGGCTTAACCCCACAAACGACCTGACCGGCGACGGTTGGCAGACTATACAGGGGCTTAACGCGATCGGCTCGGGCGGTCTGCTCGGCCTTGGTCCGACAAACAGCAGACAGAAGCATATGTACGTATCCCAGCCGCAAAACGACTTTATTTACAGCATCCTTTGCGAGGAGCTCGGCTTTATCGGCGCAGTTACCGTGATCGTGCTGTTTGTTATGCTTATAGTCAGAGGCTATCATATAGCAAAGCACGCGCCTGATACCTTCAGCTCACTTGTCGTTATCGGTATCGTAAGCAAGATAGGTCTGCAGGCGGCATTCAATATCGGAGTAGTTACAAACCTTATCCCGAATACGGGAATTTCGCTTCCCTTCTTCAGCTACGGAGGCTCGTCCACGATAGTATTGCTCGCCGAAATGGGCGTCGTGCTGTCAATTTCGCGCTTCTCGCGGCAGGACAGGTAGCAAAAAACAAACACTACTATATAACAAAGAGGTCCTTATGAGAGTTATCGTCACAGGAGGCGGCACAAGCGGTCACGTTAACCCTGCGCTTGCCATTGCAAACACGATAAAAAAGAATATTCCGGATTCCGAGATCATATTTGTCGGCACAAACCGCGGTATCGAAAACAAGCTTGTACCGAAGGCGGGATATAAGCTTTATCACGTTGAGGTGCGCGGCATCAGACGTTCGCTTTCGCTTTCGAATATCAAAAGCCTTTATCTCGCATTCACCTCGCCCTTTAAGGCAAGAAAGCTGATACGCGAGTTCAAGCCGGATATCGTGATAGGTACTGGCGGATACGTTTGCTGGCCTGTTATGAAGGCGGCATCCGATCTCGGTATTCCGACCGCGCTTCACGAATCAAACTCCATTCCGGGAGTGGCGATAAAAATGCTTGCAAAGCACGTAGACAGGATCTTTGTAAACTTTGAAGCAACAAAGGAAAAATTTGCCGAGGAATACAGAAATAAAACGGTGCGCGTGGGCAATCCCTTAAGGCCCGAATTTCTGACACTCGACTCACAAAGTGCGCGCGAAAAGCTCGGCATTACGGGGAAATATGAAAAATTCATACTCTCCTGCGGTGGAAGTATGGGTGCCCAAAGGATCAACGAGGCAATACTCGCACTTATGCGCGATTATACCTCAAAGCACCCGGAAATACTTCATCTGCACGCGACAGGCTCGATCGAATACGAAGCAAGCAAGGCTATGTTCAAACAATACGGGCTTGGCGCTTACGATAACTTAAAGCTTGTAGAATATATTTACGATATGCCCGAGCAAATGGCGGCGGCTGATCTTGTAATAAACCGTGCCGGAGCGATGACTCTTTCCGAGCTTGCGATACTTAAAAAGCGTGCGCTGCTCATACCCTCGCCAAACGTCACGGACAACCACCAATACAAAAACGCTCACGAGCTTGAGCGCGCAGGCGCCGCAATGCTTATAGAAGAACGCGATCTTACAGGCGACACGCTTAAGGACGCCGTTGAAAAGCTTTTGTTCGATCCAAATTCCGAATCGTTTTGCGAAAGCATAGCCGCCTTCGCCTGCCCCGACGCGGAGAAAAAAATATTCAACGATATAACAGAGCTTGTTAAAAACAGAAAAAAATAAAAAGGAGGAAGTGGCTTGGATACAAACAATGCAAAACAGAATGCTTCACACGACACAAGGCTTGAAAGCTTTATGAAGCAAAGCATCAAAAGAAAAAGACTTAAAAGGCTGATCTTTATACCCATAGCACTTGCTCTTGCACTTATATTCTTCGTTATATGCTTCGTTTTCTTTTTCAAGGTGAAAACGGTAAGCGTTGAGGGCGCGCAAAAATACAGTCCCGATCTGCTTATTATTAAAAGCGGTATCATAGCAGGCGAAAATCTTTACGCCTACAGCGAAGCCGAGATCGAAGAAACGCTTATGCTTAATTACCCCTATATAAGCAACGTAGAGCTCAAAAGACGCTGGCCGGACAAGATCATCCTTGAAATAACCGAGGACGTTGCCGCCTACACCTGTGAGGTTTACGGCGAAACACTTATTTTATCAAAGGATCTGCGGATCCTTGAAAATCCGGATGCCGACGTAAAATCGATAGAGCTTTGTATGCTGGTATTACCCGATATAGACCGCGCGCTCGTGGGAAGCTTCCCTGTATTTTCGCAGAGTGCCGATTATATAAACGACGCGCTTAAAAGCATAAACTCAAGCAAGCTCAGAAAAAGCATTACAAGCATCGATTTCAGAAACAAATACGGCGTCACTTTCCTTATGGGCAACACCTACAAGGTAAAGTGCGGCAGCAGCGACGAGCTTGATATCAAGCTTGTTATGACCGAAAAGATTCTTGAAAGCAATCAGATTCCCGAGGGTGTCAAGGCAGAGCTTGACGTAAGTAACCCCGCAGAATGCACCGCTATTCTCGGTGACAGCGCAAATATTGAGCTCTGATTTGTAACAAAATCACTAAAAAAGCAAAAAGCAACGGCTTTTTTGCCGCGATTTTTGATTTAATTTGTAAAAATATCATAAATTTTTAAAAAACATATTGCAATCTTGACGTTTTTATATTATCATATAGGGTGAACGATATTACCTTAGAACCGTTTTCGGTTGTAAAAAATAAAATATGCGTTAAAAACACAGGAGGATATACAAAAATGGCAGCAGAATTTACAGATCTCACCAACCGCGTTTGTATAAAGGTTATCGGAGTCGGCGGCGGCGGAAACAACGCTATCAGCCGTATGATATCCTCGGGAGTAAGAGGCGTTGAGTTCATCGCGATCAACACCGATATGCAGGCTCTCAACAGATGCACGGCAGAAACCAAGATCGCCATCGGTCAGAGAACCACAAAGGGTCTTGGCGCAGGCGCAAACCCCGATGTCGGCGCAGCAGCAGCTGAAGAAAGCATCGAAGAAATCAAGGCAGCTCTCCAGGGCGCAAATATGGTATTTATCACCGCAGGTATGGGCGGCGGTACAGGTACAGGTGCAGCTCCCATAGTTGCTAAGCTTTCCAAGGAAATGGAAATACTTACTATCGGTATCGTTACAAAGCCCTTTATGTTCGAGGGTAAGAGAAGAATGACTCAGGCTGAAGCAGGTATCGAAAACTTCGCTCAGTACGTTGACTCTCTCATCACTATCCCCAACGAAAGACTTAAGCACATATCCGACACAAAGATCACTCTCGCTAACGCGTTTGAAATAGCAGACGACGTTCTCCGTCAGGGCGTTCAGAGCATCTCCGAGCTTATCAATCTCGATGCACAGATCAACCTCGACTTCGCAGACGTTACAGCTATAATGAAGGACGCAGGCTACGCTCATATGGGCGTTGGCAGCGCAAAGGGTAAGGAAAAGGCAGAAATCGCGGCTAAGGCTGCAATCTCCAGCCCATTACTCGAATCCTCTATCGCAGGTGCAAAGGGACTTATCTTGAGCATCATCGCTTCCCCCGATATCGGACTTGAAGAAACCGATATTGCCGCAACACTCATTTCCGAGGAGGCTAACCCCGACGTTAACCTTATCTGGGGTCTCGGCTTTGATCCCGCTCTTGAGGATGAAATGAAGATCACTGTAATCGCTACAAACTTTGACACCGCTCCCGCGGCTGAAAAGGTTAAGGCTGACGAGCAGTCCGCTTCTACCACTATCTCCAAGGATGAATTCCAGAAAATAGTCGATCTTCTCGGCGGTAACAACTAAAAACACAAAGAGGTGATGCCGGGCATCACCTCTTTTTTTGCAAAATTATTACATAAATAGTCAAAAATATTATATCTAAATAAGCCATTGTATGCTATACTAAAATAAAAAACGGAGATTTTTGTTATGAAAAAGATCAAAGTCGCTATAATCGGTTGCGGACGTATCGCTAATTCCGCTCATATCCCCGCATATTTAAGCAACGAAAACGCAGAAATAAAGTACTTCTGCGATATCATTCCCGAAAAGGCTGAAAAGGCTGTCAAGGATTATGGCTGCGGTATTGCTATAACCGACTACCGCGAGGCATTAAACGATCCCGAGATCGATGCTGTATCGGTATGTGCGCACACAAATATGCACTATCAGGTATCCATCGACGCTATGCGTGCGGGCAAGGACGTTTTGAGCGAAAAGCCTGTTGCGCGTACATACAAGGAAGCAGAGGAAATGCTTGCCGTTCAGAAGGAAACAGGCAGACTCTTGGCTATCGGCGTTTGCACAAGATACCATACTCAGGTTGAAAAGGTGCGCGAGCTTATCGCTTCGGGCGCACTCGGCGAGGTTTACCACGCGTATTGCTCGTTCAGAACAGGAAGCCACGGCATTCCCGGTCTTGGCGGCGAATTCACCACAAAGGCAGTTTCGGGCGGCGGTGTTCTTATCGACCACGGCGTACACTTCTTAGACCAGCTTCTTTATATGCTCGGCGGTCCTGAGCTTAAGAGCGTTTCGGGTAAGGCTTATTCAAAGATCGGCACACCAATGAAGGATTACCAGTACATCAAGGGCTCAATGTGGGCTGAGGATACTATGGACGTTGAAAACGGAACGTTTGACGTGGACGACTTTGTTACCGGTTATATTCAGACCAAGAACGGTCCCACCATCTCCTTCAACGGCGCGTGGGCACAGAACGTGTTTGAAGATGACAGATACATCGACTTTATGGGTACAAAGGCAGGTATCAGACTTAGGTATTGCGACAACTACAAGCTCTATTATTTCAAGGACAATCAGATGGTAGTTGAAGAAGGCGAAATGCCTGAGGCTCTCCCGATACACACGGCTGAGGTTTACGACTTCATTGATGCTGTTATAAACAAGAAGCCTGTACGTAACGACATTTCGGATCTTATGACGACCGCAAAGCTTCTTCAGGCTATTTACGACTCCTCCGACAGCGGAAAAGAGATCGTATTCGAATAATAGTAATAATATTATCACCTCGGAGCATATAATGCTTTGAGGTGATTTTTATGTTCACAAAAAGGCTCTTAGCCGTTATCATCACGGCAATTACACTTTTTTCTCTCTCGCTGAATACCTTTGCCACCGGCATGCAATTTGATGCCAAAAGCTATCTTTTGATGGAGGCGTCTACCGGCAGGGTGCTTCTTGAAGAAAACGCAGACGCTCCTCTCCCGCCCGCCTCGGTTACAAAAATTATGACTCTGCTTTTGGTTATGGAGGCTATAGAGGACGGAAAGATCAAGCTTGAGGATATGGTAAGTGTTTCAAACAATGCCGCTTCTATGGGCGGATCCCAGGTGTATCTTGAGCCGGGAGAAACGATGAGCGTGGACGAAATGATAAAATGCGTTGTCGTTTCCTCGGCAAATGATGCCGCGCTCGCGCTTGCAGAGCATGTAGCAGGAAGCGAGGAGATATTTGTTGACAGGATGAATCAGCGCGCGAAAGAGCTCGGTATGCAAAACACAAAATTTGAAAACACAAACGGGCTTGACGATACCACCACAGAGCATCTGACAAGTGCCAGAGATATCGCAATAATGTCGCGTGAGCTTATAAGGCATCCAAAGATACTCGAATACAGCTCTATATGGATGGACACGGTACGAGGCGGTGAATTCACGCTCACCAATACCAACAGACTCATACGCTTTTACAACGGTGCTAACGGGCTTAAAACCGGCTCTACGTCAAGAGCAGGCTTTTGCATCAGCGCTACCGCCCTTCGCGACGGTATGCAGCTTATCGCGGTCGTAATGGGCTCTCCCAACCGTGACACGCGTAACGAAATAGCCAAAAAGCTTCTTGACTACGGCTTTGCGGGATACGCCGTTGCAGGCTTCAAGGCAGGCGAGCTTGAGCCGATACGTCTTCTGGGCGGTATCAGCAAGGAGGTAAAGCTTGGGTACAGCGATTTTTCCTGCGTGGTCGAAAAGGGCAGACAGGAGAATATCGAAAAAAGCATAACACTTCCCGAAAACGTTACCGCTCCGGTCAAAAAGGGCGATATCGTTGGAAAAATCAGCTATATTCTTGACGGAAGTGAACTTGGAAGCGTTGATATAGTTTCGCTTGAAAATGCAGACAAGATCGGATATTTCGGAGTTCTCGGACGAATACTTAAAAATCTCGTGCTTATATAATAACAAAGGTCAGAGGAAATTCTCTGACCTTTGTTCGTGTATTTTATTTCTTCCAAGTGCGCGGAGCAAAAAGCATAAGCATCGGGTATATTTCAAGTCGTCCTATAAGCATATCAAAAGAAAGCACAAGCTTTGAAAGCAAGGAATAATCCGCATAATTGCAGGTAGGCCCGACCGCGGCAAGGCCCGGTCCGACATTATTTATCGTTGCCGCTACCGCTGTGAAATTAGTTGTAAAGTCCATATTGTCTATACTTATCACAAGAAGCGACAAGGTAAACAAGATGGCAAGTGTTCCAACGTACACATTGACTGCACGCACCGTTTCGTGCTCAACGAGCCTTTTGTTCATCGTGATCTTAACAGTGCTTTTAGGGTTAGCCGCTACCTTTATCTCCTTGCCTATACTCTTAAGCAAAATGAGCATACGCGACACCTTGATACCGCCGCCCGTACTTCCCGCGCAGGCTCCGACAAACATAAGCATAACGAGTATCGCTTTTGAAAGCTCCGGCCAGAAATCATAGTCTGTAGTCATAAATCCGGTAGTGGTGATCACTGATGCAACCTGGAAAAAGCTGTGGCGCAGGGTTTCACCAATGCTTTCGAACAAATGCCTGCAATTTAAGGCTATCGTGATCGCACAGGCAAATATTATAAGCATATACGCCCTGAACTCGTCAGACCTGACAGCGCTCTTGAATCGCTTGGTTAGAATAAGATAATACAGCGAAAAATCAACGCCGAATATGATCATAAACACCGTTATTACTACCTGGGAATAGCTTGAATAAGCGGAAACCGAGGAATTTAACACCCCGAATCCTCCCGTACCCGCAGTACCGAAGCTTATGGTGAGCGAATCAAACAAATTCATTCCGCCAAGAAGCAAAAGAACTATCTGAACGAGGGTAAGCGATATATATATACCGTAAAATATCTTCGCAGTCTGGCGCACCTTGGGCACTATCTTGCTGACAGCAGGTCCGGTGCTTTCCGCTTTAATAAGATAAAGGTTGCTTCCGCCCGAAAGCGGCAAGATCGCGACGAGAAAAACCAACACTCCCATACCGCCCATCCAATGGGTAAAGCTCCTCCAAAACAGAAGGGCTTTCGGCATAACCTCAATATCCCTGAGTATAGACGCCCCCGTCGTGGTAAAGCCGGAAACCGTTTCAAACAAGGCATCAACGTAGTTGGGTATAGCTCCCGAAATATAAAACGGCAATGCGCCGAAAAAGCTTATGACCACCCATGAAAGAGCTACTGTAACCAAACCCTCTTTTGAATACATCCCCTTGTTTTTCGGTGATTTTATTATAAGCGGCACACCAAATATTGCACACAGCACTATCGTTATTACGATTGCGGGAATGGTTGCAAATTCACCGTATATAAGTGCGCAAGCAAGCGTAGGCAAAAGCGCGATCGCTTCTATGCTAAGCGCCCAACCGAGCGTATAAAGAATCATTCGTATATTCATACTTTACCTCTTTTTACGCTTCCTCAAGTATATCGCTTATATCCTCAAAGCCCTTGTGTGTGGTGACTACTATAACCGTGTCTCCCTTTTCTATAATATCGCGTCCGCGCGGAATAATGATCTTACCGCCACGGGTTATGCAGGCTATAAGGATATTCTTTTTAAGCTTTAATTTATCAATGCTGATACCGCTGACCGGCGAATTTTCTTTAATTCTGAACTCGAGAGCCTCTGCCTTATCGTCAAGAATCATATGCATCGTTTCTACATTGTTACCAATCGTATTCTTCATAGCGCGGATGAATTTGATGATATATTCCGCCGTAATATCCTTGGGATAAACGGTAGTATCCAGGTCAAGTCCGCTTATGACCTCATCGTACGCTATGCGGTTGATCTTTGTAACAAGCTTGCCCGACTGCATCTTGCTCTTGGCAAAAAGCGAAAGGAGTATGTTGACCTCATCAATATTAGTAAGCGACACAAAGCTTTCGGCATACTCAACTCCCTGCTCTAAAAGAAGCCAGTTATCCGAGCCGTCGCCGTGAACGACCGTGGCCTTGGGTAGAAGCCGGCACAGTTCCTCGCACCTTTCAAGATCACGCTCGATAAGCTTTACGTCTATTCCCGATTGCAAGAGCAAGCCCGCAAGATAGAACGCCGTCGCGCCACCGCCCACAATGATCGTATTCTTTACTCTGTGAGTTTTTATGCCTATCTTCTTAAAAAACTGTATTCCGCCCTGTATAGATGAAACGATGCTTACAAGATCGCCCGCCTTAAGAACAAAATTACCACCCGGAATGAACGCATCCTCGCCTCTCTCTACTCCGCAGACAAGCACGTCGCAATTGAGCTTTGATACGATCTCCATCACCTTCATATTGTCAAGCACCGAATCCTCGGGCACACGGAATTTGAGTATCTCAACCCTTCCCTTTGCAAAGGTATCGATCTGTATAGCAGACGGAAGTCTTAACACACGAGCGATCTCCTGTGCCGCCGCCTGCTCGGGATTTATTATCATGGCAAGACCTAAGTCTTCCTTTATAAGATTTACCGATTTTGAATACTCAGGCTTTCTTACTCTCGCGATGGTCTGACAGTTGCCCTTTTTCTTTGCCATAAGGCAGGACATAAGGTTAAGCTCGTCCGAGCCTGTAACGGCGATCAGAAGGTCTGCGTTTACAACGCCCGCCTCATCAAGAGTATCAATGTTAACTCCACTACCCACTACTCCCATAACATCATACTGTCCTACGATATCAGAGATGACAGCTTGCTTCAGATCTATAACAGTAACGTCGTTGTCACTTTCAGCGCCAAGCTTTTGTGCAAGCTTTTGCCCTACCTTACCGCAACCGACGATTATTATCTTCATACTTTGCTTCCTTTCAAGTAATGCTGATACCAAAATTATTATACTCTATATTATAGCAAATAACATAAAAAAAGTCAATAAAGATAAATATATGCGCAAATACTTAATATGAGCGCATTTACACTTGACACGGACGCTTTCAGATGGTACAATTATAGTAGAATTTGAAAGGAAGCTTTGTAATGAATAACGATCAGAAATTTATAAATCCCGGAAAAGATCCGACCGTCACGGTAGACGGTGTAAAATACAAAAGACTTTGTATCAAAACCCACGTTATAACAAACGAGGATAACATAGTTGACGTTGCAAAAAAATACGCAGGAGAGCTTGCAGAAGCCGGTGATACGCTTGTTATAAGCGAAAAGGCTGTTGCCTGCACTCAGGGACGTGCTATTCCGATCGCAGACGTCAAGCCGAGAAAGCTTGCTGTGTTTTTATCAAAATACGTTACCAAAACTCCTGTCGGCATAGGACTCGGCATGCCCGAAACTATGGAAATGGCGCTCAGGGAATGCGGTACTCTCCGCATACTGTTTGCGGCAGCGGTCTCTGTTATCGGAAAGCTTTTCGGAAAAAGCGGCTGGTTTTATATTGTCGCTGGCGATAAGGCGCGCAGTATAGACGGCCCCTGCCACTACACCCTGCCTCCCTACAACAAATACGTCGTGCTCGGACCGAAAAATCCCGGGCATACAGCAAAAGAGATTGAAGAGAAGCTTGGTATCGGCGTTGCTATAATTGATGCAAACGACCTCGGATGTGACATACTCGGAGCATCAAAATCGGCTTTACCGAGTGATACCATCTGCAAAATATTCAAGGACAATCCCCTCGGTCAGACAAACGAGCAGACACCTATGGGAATTATCCGAATTGAAAAGTAAAAATTAAACGGCGATCTTTTGATCGCCGTTTAATTTATTCTAAGTATTTCGTCATATCCAACGCCAATAATTTTCGCGATAAGTATAAGCTCATCTGCATACAGATGTCTTTGCCCTACCTCGATTTTTGCGATCGCACTTCTTGTTATATCGCATCCGTTAAGCTGTAATTTTGCCGCAAGCATTTCCTGTGTGAAGCCTTGCGCTTCTCTTAACCGTTTGATATTCTGACCTATAATTCTTTCTGTTTCTGCATTCATAATATTCACGTAAAAATACCGCCGGCGACCTGCCTTACAGCAGGTCGCCTTAGGATATTTAATTTTACTTAATCGTTCTTTACGTGT
>JAFQPF010000178.1 GCA_017411885.1 Clostridia bacterium | reverse complement strand
TAGTACCCAATCATATAAGCCTTTCGCACGAGCTTAATGAATGCTACGATAAGCTTGACAGCGAATATTTCACGGTCTGCCTTGATTTAGGCCATTCTCCGCTTGTCGGCGAAGATCCTGCGGATGCCGTAAGAGCTATCGGACATGACAGACTCGGTGCGCTTCACGTGCACGACGTTGACGGTGTAAACGACCTGCATACTTTGCCCGGAATATCAAAAACGAATTTGGACGAGGTGTGCAAGGCTTTGGCGGACATAGATTACAAGGGTGAGTTTACCTATGAAGCGGATGTATTTTTCCGCGGCTTTGACAAGGAGCTTTACCCGGACGTTGCCGCATTTATGTGCAAGGTAGGACGTAACCTTATTTCAAAAATTGAAGCTTACAAGAATGTATAAGGCTTTCACCCGCGGTCATTACCGCGGGTGAATTTTTTTCTATCCCCTTGCATATCGTCGGAATATGCGGTATAATGTAAGCATAAGTCAAAGGAGAATAGCGTGAAAGGTTAATCTGTGATAAGTGTTATCGGCTTATTTCACGCGCGAAATCCATACAAAATGGGGCCCAACCCATTTTGCCGCAACAAGTGCGGTACTATGGATTTCATTTTACTGTTTGTGCCGCCGCTGGCGGCGGAATGGAGACTATATGCTGAAGGAAATAAATAAAATCATATCCCGCACCTGCGTGTGCTTTACCGCGTGCGAGCTTATACTTCTCATCATAGCGCAGGCGATGATAAGTGACGGTGAAAAGAGCGATATGCTCGTAAGCTTTTTAGGGCTCGCTCCTGCATTGCTGATACTTTTATCCGCCCTTGTTTTTAATCTTTTAAGCTATGTTCTTAAAATTAAAATATTGCCGGGAGCTGTTAAAAGGCTCTTGCACTATATACTTTCAATGCTTTGCGTAGTTATAGTTTGTGTTATCATACCGCAAAGGGCAGAGGCACGCTTTTTACTTGTGCTTTTATCCCTTGCAACTATTTTGTATTTTGTAATATGGCTTGTAACATTTATTCTTGGCAAAATTTTCAAAAGCAAAGAAGAGATTGACGGCGAATACACCTCGGTGTTTGACGAAAGAAAAGACTGATTATCGAAAGGAACGCGGAAAATTCCGTATAATAAAATGACAAATTCCCCGATAAAGCAAGGCTTTTTGCCGCTTTGCTATGATGATATGCTAAAATGCGGATGGGACAGGCCCGATTTCGTATATGTTACGGGTGACGCATACGTTGACCATCCAAGCTTCGGCACCGCTATAATCTCGCGCGTGCTTGAGGCCGCGGGCTTTCGTGTTGCGATACTGTCGCAGCCCGATTATAAAAGCGCAAAGGCGTTCAAGGAATACCCGAAGCCCAGACTCGGATTTCTTGTAAGCGCGGGAAATATCGACTCTATGGTCGCGCATTACACCGTTTCCAAAAAGAAGAGAAGCTACGATTATTATTCGCCCGGCGGAGTGATGGGCAAGCGCCCCGACCGCGCGGTCATCGTTTATTGCAACCGCATACGTGAAGCGTTCGGCGACGTGCCGATAATAATAGGCGGACTTGAAGCATCGCTCAGGCGTCACGCGCATTACGATTATTGGGATAATAAGGTGCGCCGCAGTATACTTGTCGATTCGCGTGCCGATATACTCGCATACGGTATGGGTGAGAATATAATCTTACGTATCGCGCAGCTACTTGACCGCTCTGTGCCGATAAAAAAGATACGCGACGTGCGCGGCACCGTCTGTCTTATGAAGCGCGGAGAAAAGGTGCATTTTGAAGTCGCGGGAGAGTTTGATTATAACGAGCTTAAAAGCTCAAAGGAGCTTTACGCAAAGGCATTTGGCGTGCAGTATAAGAACACCGACCCCGTTTCGGGCAAGGCTATAATCGAGTATTACGATGATAAGATGCTTGTCGCAAATCCGCCGATGCCGCCGCTTGAAAGAGAAGAGCTTGACCGAGTTTACGCCCTGCCGTATACCAGACGTGTGCATCCGTCATACGAGCCACTCGGAGGTGTGCCGGGAATTGACGAGGTGAAGTTTTCGATAACGCATACAAGAGGATGCTTTGGTGCCTGCAATTTCTGCGCGATAGCCTACCATCAGGGCAGGACCGTGCGCTCGCGCAGTATAGATTCTGTTGTAAACGAGGCAAAGGTTATAACCGAAATGCCCGATTTCAAGGGATATATCCACGATGTCGGAGGCCCGACGGCAAATTTCAGATATCCGTCCTGCGAAAAGCAGCTTGAAAATGGAGTTTGCTCATCGCGCAAGTGCTTATCCCCCACTCCGTGTAAAAATCTCGTTGTCGATCACAGCGAATATATAAAGCTGCTTGAAAAGATCGAATCGCTTGACAGGGTGAAAAAGGTGTTTATCCGTTCGGGTATACGCTTTGATTACGTTATGTACGATAAAAACGAGGACTTCTTCAAAAGGCTCGTAAGGCACCACGTAAGCGGACAGCTTAAGGTCGCGCCCGAGCATTGCTCGGCAAACGTGCTTTCCTGTATGGGTAAGCCGAATATTGCGGTGTATGAAAGCTTCAGAAAGCGTTTCTTTGAGCTTACCAAGAGCTTTAACCTTGAACAGTACCTTGTGCCATATCTTATGTCAAGCCATCCGGGAAGCAGACTTGAGGACGCGGTAGAGCTTGCGCTTTACCTCAAGAGCCTCGGTATGAAGCCCGAGCAGGTTCAGGATTTTTATCCCACACCCGGCACGGCTTCGACCGTAATGTATTACACCGGCATAGATCCGCTTACCGGCAAAAAGATATACGTTGCAAGCGATTACGAGGAAAAGCGTATGCAACGCGCGCTTTTGCAGTATACAAAGCCTGAAAACGCGGAGCTTGTCCGCAAGGCGCTTGTAAAATGTCACAGAGAGGATCTTATAGGCTATTCAAAGGAATGTCTTGTAAGACCTGCCCGCGGAGAAAGGCAGGAAAAGGCGGAAGCTTCACGCACAGGAGCAAAAAAGCCCACCTCTGCTTCAAGGCGCGGTGATACGCGCGCTCAAAAGCCGCGGGAGAGCTTTAACAGATACAAGGGCAAGCCCGGCGGAGGCAGGGTTAAAAACAAGAAAAAAAGATAATCTTACAATTATATTACAAATCGGTAAACCTGCTTGATATTGTACCTTGTTTTGGTGTATCATATATACAGGTAAATATATAATCGCCGTTTGATCCTTTATCTGACATAAAAGGAAACAAGCGGAGATCGGAGAAAAACTATGCAGACAACCGATACAATAACCTTTAAGCTTCACGATGACCGTGAATCGGAGATCAAGGATATACTCCTTCAGGTATATGCGGCACTTAGCGAAAAGGGCTATAATCCGATAAATCAGATAGTCGGATATATCCTTTCTGAGGACCCGACCTATATCACGAACCACAATAATGCGCGCAGCCTTATCCGCCGCATTGACCGTGACGATCTTCTTAATATGATGCTCAAGAATTATCTCGGACTTTCAAAATAAGCATTTATGCAAATAATCAATATCACGCACGGCGAAGCGCGCCGTACAGATGCTTTGCCGTCTGTTATCGCGCTTGGCAATTTTGACGGTGTTCATACAGGGCACGTCTGCCTTATAAAAAAAGCCGTGGAAACTGCAAAGCAAATGGGAGTGGAGTGTGCGGTCTTTACCTTTGCCAGACACCCCGAAACTGTGCTTGTTTCAAGAAACGCACCGAGTATAATGACGCTTGACGATAAGCTTAAGATCTTTGGTGAGCTCGGAGTCGGGCGTGTGTATCTCGGCGATTTTGAAGCTATGCGCGATCTTTCGCCGGAAGAATTTGTAAACGGCGTGCTTAAAGCGCAGGCAAACGCGGTATGGGCGGTTTGCGGCTTCAATTTCAGATTTGGCAAGGGCGGACTTGGAACGCCCGATGAGCTTGTGCGCCTTATGGATGGGCGCGCGCTTGTTATAGATCCGGTAACTGTAGGGGATCAGACGGTAAGCTCCTCGCTTATCCGAAGCTTTATTGAAAAAGGCGAGCCCGAGCGTGCGGCTGCTATGCTCGGAAGACCGTTCTATATCAACTTCCCGGTAATTCACGGAAAGCATCTTGGCAGATGCATCGGTGCGCCGACCATCAATCAGGATTTTCCGAGCGGGCATATCATCCCCGAATGCGGAGTATACGCCTGCAAGGTGTTCGTTGGCGGCACGGAATATAACGGAGTTGCAAACGTAGGCTCGCATCCGACGGTAGACAACAGCGCACCGGTAAACTGCGAAACGCATATAATCGATTACTCGGGCTGGCTTTACGGTCAGCGTATCAAGGTATCGTTTTATAAAAAAATACGCGATGAAAAAAAGTTTTCGTCTGTCGATGATCTGATAGCTCAGATAAAGCAGGATATCGCGTGTGTTAAAGAATATTTCAATACGGAAGATCAAAAATGAAAAAGATCTGTACTTTTCTTCTGGCGGCGATACTCCTCGCCGCTATTTCTTCAATCTGCGTGTCTGCAGAGCCGGATTTTGAGCTTGCAGACGCCGTTTACGTATTCAATACAGACAGCGGCGTAATGCTTTGCGAAAAGAACAGCGATAAGCTTACCCCTCCAACGTCGACCGTCAAGCTTATGACGGCAATAGTCGCTTGCGAGCATTTTGCGGGCAAGTACGACACAGAGCTTACCGTAACAAAGGAAGCACTTGATATAACAGAGGGTAATAACGTCGGCCTTGTGGCGGATGAAAAGGTCGCGGTCGATTCCTTGCTGACAGCTCTTATCGCGGGCGGAGCAAATGATGCCGCAAACGTGTTCGCGCTTGAAATAGGCGGAAGTCTTGAAGGCTTTTGCGATATAATGAACGCAAAGGCAAAGGAGATAGGCGCGGAAAATACCGTGTATAAGAACGCCTCGGGCATAGACGCAGAGGGTATGGTAACTACCGCGCGCGACGTTGCGCTTATCACAGAATATGCCTATAAGATCCCCGGCTTTAAGGAATATGCATCGGTAACACGCTACGTTATGCCGGCGACAAATAAAAGCCGTGAGCGCGTGGTGCATAACCGCAACTACCTGCTTTCCTACCATATCGAGCCGAAGTATTACGATCCGGATGCGATCGGAATGAATTCGGGATATACGAGAGAGGGCGGCTTTTGTACCGTAACTGCCACCGAAAAGAACGGACTTACCTATATAATCGCGATAATGAACGCCAAAAAGGACGAAAACGGAGACAATTCCTCGTTTTATCTCGCAAGTGAGCTTATAGATTTCGCAACGAAGGATTTTGAATACAAAACAGTCCTTGATCCTAATACGATAGTACACGAAATGCCGGTGACGCTTGCAAGAAATGTCGATTACGTGATAGTGTCGCCAGAGAATAAGGTCGAATATTTTCTTCCGCGCGCGACGGATATAAGCACCGAGATAACACACGAGATGTATTTTGAATCGGACACGCTCAGCGCGCCTATATACGAGGGGCAGAGAGTCGGACACGTGGAGGTTATGTATAAGGGCGAAAGGATAGCGACCGTACCGCTTGTCAGTAAGAATAACGTCAGCGCGAGCACGGTTTTAAGGCTTATCGATTATCTGAAAAATCTGTTAAAGAGCAGTCAGGTAAGAGTTGCCATAGGCGTATTCGTGCTATTGTTCGTATCGTATTTGCTTTTAAGCTACGCACAGTTCAGGCGTATGCGTAACCGAAGAAGATAAAAAATCACGGAGAATTTTCTCCGTGATTTTTTGTATTTATTATTATTCTTCTTCAAAAGCGTCCTTGTCAAGACCGCAGACAGGGCATACCCAGCTTTCGGGTACGTCCTCCCATGCTGTGCCGGGAGCAACGCCGTTATCGGGATCGCCAAGTACAGGATCGTACTCGTATCCGCAGGGGCATACGTACTTTGCCATTTTTATTTCCTCCGATTTATATTACTTAAAGTATCTCTTGAGAAGTCCTTCAAGACCTCTGCCGTGACGAGCTTCGTCGCGTGCCATTTCGTGAACTGTGTCGTGGATAGCGTCAAGTCCGTTCTTCTTTGCGCAAGCGGCAAGGTCAAACTTACCCTGTGTTGCGCCATATTCGCAGTCAACTCTCCACTTGAGGTTGTCCTTTGTTGTAGCCTTCATATTGGGCTCAAGATCCTCGCCTAAAAGCTCTGCAAACTTTGCAGAGTGCTATGCTTCTTCATATGCTGCCTTTTCCCAGTAAAGACCTACCTCGGGGTAGCCTTCGCGATGAGCGATTCTTGCCATACAAAGGTACATACCAACCTCAGCGCATTCGCCGTTGAAGTTAGCCATGAGCTGCTCGAATATGTACTTCTTGTCTTCTTCGCTGATGTCGGGGTTGTTCTTTACGGTCTTTGCGTATACGCCGTATTCGTGCTCAGCCGCAAGAGCCGCGCCCTCTTCCATTACCTTGAACTTTTCGCCCGGAACCTTACATACAGGGCATTTTTCGGGAGGACAGTCACCCTCGTGAACGTAACCGCAAACAGGACATACAAACTTTTTCATAATTATTTTCTCCTTATAATTAAAAAATATTATTAAACAATTTTACATGCATTCACGGCATTTGCCGAAGAACACGATCGAATGTGTATCGACCTTGACGTGGTATTTATCCTCTATCTGAGAATTTATACCCGAAAGCTCGCTTTCGCTTACGTCAATTACGCCCTTACATCCGGAGCACAAAAAGTGATAATGATTTTCCGTGTGGCCGTCGAATCTTACCGTTCCGTCGCCAACCTCGATCTTTCTTACCAAGCCAAGCTCGCACAGCAGATTGAGATTTCTGTAAACCGTTGCAAGGCTTAAGCTTGGAAAGTCGTCTTTGAGATTAGCATGCAGCCATTCGGCGCTTGGATGACTATTCACACTCTTTAACAGTGTGATTATCGCATCGCGCTGCTTTGAATGCTTCATTGTCCTTTCCATTTACTCACCTCAAATCAATAACGATAATCATTATCGTTTTTTGCGATTTCATTATAGCATCTTTGTTTTCGTTTGTCAAGGGCTTTTTAAAATTTTTTTCGAAAAAATTTTTTCTTCCTATTATATAGGAGCATACAGGGGGTGTCATAAAGCGTTTTTTTGTAAAGACCGACCGCAGTTTCCAACGCTTTCAGTTAATGTAAAGCGCTGCAAGATATTTTTCGTTAAAAAACGCTTAACAAAAGCCTTCAAAACGCCTGTTTTCGCTTGCAGAGCAAGGAAGTTTACTCATATGCTTCCAAAAAAACAAACAAAAAAATAACGATTATTACAAGGCAGGTACAAAAGAAAAACGTCACTTGTATTGGCGGTGTGCGCCGTGTTATGATGTTTACGCAGAGGCAAGGCGGCACAGACAAGTGACACCGGCGCCTCTCGAAATACTTTAACGGAGGAAGATTTTGATGAAAAACTTCAGAAAAATTCTGTCTGCGGGCTTAGCTCTTCTTATGATAATGAGCACGCTCGTATTCAGCGTATCGGCAAAGAGCTTTGAAGACGTACCTTCTGATTATAAATATGCCGAGCAGATCAATATTATTTCTGACATCGGAGTTACAAAGGGCACATCCGACACCGAGTATTCACCCGACTCCCCGGTAACTCGTGAGCAGATGGCACTTTTACTTTACAGACTTATGGTCGGAAATGAAAATTCCGGCAGAGTGAACACCACTCCCTTTACAGACCTTAAGAACGATACATACTTCGGCGCTATCTCCTGGGCATATGCAAACGGATTCATTCTCGGTACATCTGCTACCACCTTTGAACCCCTTGAGGGCATCACAATGCGTGACGCTATGGCGATGCTAGTGCGTATTCTCGGTCACGAAACCGAAGGTATGATAAAGGGTTACCCCTGGACCTACATTGACGCGGCAGTAAAGCTTGACCTTGACATTGATCTTGAGGATATAAGCTATGAAAAGAAGCTTACACGCGGTGAAACTGCGGCTATCCTTTACAATACTCTTACAGCAGAGTACCTTGTACCCAAGACAGTTGTTAACGGCGTAACACTCTACGAAAGCACCACGATCATCGAAAAGGTATTCGGTTACAAGCTTGCAGAGGCAACTATCGTTGCAACTAACGATTTCACAACCGGATCTGCTGCAGTTGTAGTCAAGGACGGATACGTAAGCCTTTCTTATGAAGACAACGGCGAAAAGCTTATTACAGTAAGATACGCAGACCTCGGACTT
This sequence comes from Clostridia bacterium, assembly GCA_017411885.1. The sequence continues at coordinate 735 of JAFQPF010000178.1, read as the reverse complement.
GAGGGCGAGGCAAACGATAACCTCGGTAAGAGAGTTAAGCTCGTTTACAGCATTGATTCCGCAAAGAACGTGAAGGTTCTCGGTGCTACCGAGATCAGCCGTGAGGAGCTTGTTTACGAGGGCATCAACGTACACGAAGACAAGAGCGACAACGAATTTGACTACGTTGAAATTGACGGCACACGCTATCAGGTAGTAAAGACACTTTCCGATGAGCTCGCAACAAATGCAAACGAGCTTCTCGTATACGCTTACTCTACCACAAACAAGCTCGTTCAGCTTGAAAGCAACGAAGAGCTTCACAATGCACTCGGTATCTACGAGGCAAGAATTATCTTCGATAGCAAGAACGACACAGTAGCAAGCAGGATCATTCTTAAGCCTTACAGCTTTGCACAGCTTGAGGTATCTGCACGCGGCGAATACAACATCGCAGACGGATACAAGGCAAGCGAGCTTGAAGGCGGCTTTACCAACGAAGCAAAGGCAGAAGACGGCGACTACGTGCTTTACTACTACAACAGAGACAACTTAAGCCTTGATATCGTAACAAAGATCAAGGTAGCATCTGCTGAAACAGTAAACCGTGTAACCGACGAAACTGCAAAGATCGGCGGCAAGACATACAAGCTCGGCTGTGATGCACTCGGCATCAGCGCGTCCTCCATTAAGAGCCAGCTTACAGTTGGTGAAAAGGTTCGCATCGTTGCGATAAACGGTATGATCCTTGCGATC
>JAFQPF010000177.1 GCA_017411885.1 Clostridia bacterium | reverse complement strand
TTCATCTTTGCTTCTTGTTCGTTTTTTCTCTCCCTCCGTCAAAAACTGCGTTTTTGCCACCTCCCCCGTCAGGTGGAGGCTCTGTTACGTCGAAATTTGGGGATAAGCACCGACCATTCGGTCGGATACGGTTGTCGATTAAAATTGCCCGCCCGGGCTCCGGGCTGTAGGGGCGATTCACGAATCGCCCGAAAACGTACATTTTCACAAAAATGTTGCGCTCGGACTACAGGCTGTCCGAGTAAGCAACACATAAAGAATGTAGAGTAGCAGAGCGCGAATTTCCTGCAAAGCAAAAGGATTCCGGCTTCTTCACACAGAGATAAGATAAACAACTTCATAAAACCGGATATTCAAAAGTTTTTGCGGGGGAGTTTGAGGGGGTGCTTTTCTCAAAAAGCACCCCCTCGCAATATAAAAACCAAGGCGGCTCTGTTGAGCCGCCTCTTGTTTATCCTATAATTTTGCACCGACAACGGGGTATGGGCTTGAAACGTGAAATTTGCGTAAACTCCACGCGCTATCTGCCCGTCCGTGCTACGGACTTAAAGTTCTGCGAAGTACTTAATGGTTCTTACCATCTGGCTTGTGTAGGAGTTTTCGTTGTCATACCACGAAACTACCTGAACCTGATAAAGGTCATCGCCGATCTTAGATACCATTGTCTGTGTTGCATCGAAGAGAGAGCCGTATGTCATACCGATAACGTCGGAGGATACGATCTGATCTTCGTTGTAACCGAAGGATGTGGAAGCTGCTGCCTTCATAGCCGCGTTGATGCCTTCCTTAGTTACGTCTGCGCCCTTAACAACTGCTGTATGGATTGTTGTGGAGCCGGTCGGTACGGGAACTCTCTGAGCAGAGCCGATGAGCTTGCCGTTGAGCTCGGGAATAACAAGACCGATTGCCTTTGCAGCGCCTGTGGAGTTAGGAACGATGTTAGCAGCACCTGCTCTTGCACGTCTGAGGTCGCCCTTTCTGTGAGGACCGTCGAGGATCATCTGGTCGCCTGTGTAAGCGTGGATGGTGCTCATGATACCGCTCTGGATAGGAGCGTAATCGTTAAGAGCCTTAGCCATAGGAGCGAGGCAGTTTGTTGTGCAGGAAGCAGCAGAGATGATGTTGTCTTCCTTTGTAAGTGTGTTTTCGTTAACGCTGAAAACGATTGTCTTAAGGTCGTTACCTGCGGGAGCAGAAATAACTACCTTCTTTGCGCCGGCGTCAATGTGAGCCTGGCTCTTTTCCTTGGAGCAGTAGAAGCCTGTGCATTCGAGAACTACGTCAACACCGATCTGTCCCCAGGGAAGATCCTTAGCGTCCTTTTCTGCGTAGATCTTGAGAGTCTTACCGTCAACTGTGATGGTACCAGCCTCATCATCAGCGCTTACGGTGTGAAGATTTTCACCGAGCTTGCCGCAGTAACCGCCCTGAGCGGTATCGTACTTGAGAAGGTGAGCGAGCATAGAGGGCTTTGTGAGGTCGTTGATAGCAACGATATCATAGCCTTCTGCACCGAACATCTGTCTGAATGCAAGACGTCCGATACGGCCGAAGCCGTTAATAGCAACTTTAACTGACATTTTGGTTTCCTCCGTTTTATATAAATAATTTTAACCGTATTTGAAGGGCGGTCGTTAAAAAATTAACAACCTGTATTCATACCCCAACAGATATTATTTTACTCCATTTCAGTCAAGTTTACAAGTATTTTTTGACCATTTTAAATAATTTCGTCACTTTGAATTAAAAAGCGAAGTGATTTTTTCCATTATTGGGGATTTTTTACATCAATTTCCTGTGACAGCTTGGTTTTTCTGATAGCTTACCGCCGCCTTGAACTTCTCAAGATGATACGTATGAGCCGCCTCGGTCTTGCCCTGCCCCTTAAGGAACGCCATGCTTGACAAGCGTCTGATGCAGAAAAGCGTGTCCTTTGGCAGCACCGCCAGCCCCTCAAGGCTGCCGAAATCGGTATCGCACAAATAAACGGCGCATTCGTCATACGCACCCTCGGGCGTGTATCCGAGCGCTTCTTCAAGCGTCATAAATCCGCCGCTTTCGTGTACTATCGAATAGGTATACGGTGAAAGCAGGCATATCACCGAGTCACCGCCGAGTATCTCCTGATTGAACACCTGCATATTTTGACTCATATGCGAGCGCGCCATCTGCTCGTTGAGCATATAGCCCTCGTTTGCAACGCCGTCTGCTTCAAGCTGTGCCCGTGCTTCGGCTTCAAGCTCTTCGGGAGATTTTAACGTCAGCTCGCGCAATACCGCGTTGATCTTACCGTCATCGTAATAGTCCTTTTCATCGATATTTTCAAAAGCCTTTTCAATATACCCGATATTCTGCACGCTGATGACCTCAGGACCCGCGTACATAACGTATATATCACCCTTTTCGTTAGTCAAAAGCTGAACCGTGCTGACTATCGCAAACACCGCAAAGAGCGCTGTGATGATCGTCACCCATTTATAATGGTACCAGTAATTGTCAAGCCATTTATAAAATCTCGTGTTTTTTATTTCCATAATAAATGCGTCTCCTGTATGAATCCTTTGAATCATTTTACCACAAACCGCACATTTTTTCAATAGCCTTATAAACAAAACCGCGCGCATCATAACAATCCGTGCGCACGGTTTTACTTTATTTATTGCATATTCCGGTAAACAGACGGTGATACACCAACGTACTTTTTGAAAAAGCGCGAAAAATGATGTATCGATGCAAAGCCGCACTTCTTTGATATTTCGGTAACAGAATTTTCCCGTCTTTTTAACTCAAACTTTGCGATCTGTATGCGATAGCTTATGAGATCGTCTATCGGGCTGATACCATAATACTTTCTGTAAAGCGCGGCAAAATGCCCGCTTGAATATCCCACCTTGGCTGCAAGCTCATCAAGTGTATGTGTGCTGCCGTAATCGCTAAGCATTTCTTGCCTTATTTTATCAAGCTCAATTCTTTGATTATTGTAACCGTTGCTGGAATAGTTTTTCTGCCGCGCAATTTTCACGAGCATTTCGTAAAACAGTGATATTGCTTGCTGCATATAACCGATATCACAGATCGTTTTATCAATCACAAGCCTGGATATATACTGGCGGATAAGATGATTGTCAATAACGTCGAACGCTACCCCAAGCGGAACATCGAGTTCATCAAGAATATCCTTTGCCGTGTCACTCTCAAAGTACATCCAGTCGTCAACAAAGCCTGATTTGGCATCAGCTCTTGGGCCGTGTTTGTATACAGTATAAGGAGGAATAATAAGAATCTGTCCCGCAAATCCATCAATCATTTCTCCATCCTTAAAATATGAAAAATCCGTTTGATGCTGCATAATAACGTAATTGGTATTATCGCCCGTCGTTTTTTCGTAAATGGTTTTAGGCAAATGTGTAGAACCTATACCACCGCACCAAAACTTAAATTCCATAATCGTTCCCTTTTTTGCATTTTTTATTTTGATTGTAACATATATATTCAAAACAGTCAAGTAATCAAATCTAATTTTCGCTTATATTATCGAGTTTTTTAAGTGACCTCAAAATAAAATCTTTAAATAGTGCAAAAATACATTCACATAAGCCAAAGACAACTCGTCTTTGGTGTGATAACATTATAAATAGTAAGAAATATTCAATACATATATTGGAGGTTCCTATGAAAAAGCGTTTAACACTAATTGCAATACTACTGTTTACAATCGTTTTGATGACTTTGACAGCTGTCGTTTCATACGCGGCAGACACGTCAGCTCCCGTGGCGGTGTTCAACTTCTACGAATCAACCAAGTACATCACCAACGACAATGCCAAGGGAAGCCAGAGCGCTGACGACAGAGCATGGAAATGGACGGGAACCGGTGCAAAGTCAACCAAAGACGTTGGTATCACCCCAAATAATGCAAACACCCTTACCGACGCGGTTCGTGCCGAACGTCTGGCATTCATGAACTATGTTGAGTATGTAAGTCCCGATTGTAAAGATCCTATCAAGTATATGGTCCTTACATACCGCAACCCCGACGGGCTTTCCAAGATAACTCAGCTTTCCAATCCCCTTAACGAAACAGGAAGCGGAAGCAGGTATACTGCTTCAATTTCCATCAAGGACAGCGATAATGACTATTACAGCGTAATCGTTGACGTATCAGGCGGTAAGCTTATCTGGAGAAAAACCATCGAGCAGAGATCGTCTACAATCGCTTTTTACCCCTTCAGCGGTCTTGCAAGCACAGATACAAATACATACAACTTCTATCTGCGCTCGGCAGCATTCACAAGGACACTTGACGATGCAAAGGCTTACTGTGAAGAGCTCTGGACAACCGGCGATTCCGCAGGCTACCACGTAAACGGCGGTGCCCTTGTTGAAGCACCCGTTGTACCCAAGCTTGACATCACCCTTGACAAACATGTATACAGAATGAGCGTTGGCAAAAAGCTTACACTTGGCGTAGATGTGGACGAAGCTGCAACAATTACATATACAAGCTCTAACAAAAACGTAGCTACAGTAGAAGGTGGCGTTATCACCGCTGTTTCTAACGGAGAAGCAGAGATCACAGTAACAGGAGCAAAGGGCGAATACATCGGCGCAGACAAGATCAAGATCTATGTTACTGACATATCTCCCATAACAGTAGATAAGGTAGCTGACGCACCCGTAGCTCCGGAAACATATCCTGTAATCTCCTTCCTTGGTGACTCTATCACAGCAGGAAGTCAGACAAGCAAGACCTATCATTCATATCTTGCGGACAGACTTTATATCACAGCCAAGAATAAAGGACTCAGTGGCTCCAATATCGCAGGTACGGGAAGCTCGGGACAGCAATCGTTTATCGAGCGTGTATCGGGTATAGATGCTGCTTCGGATCTTATCTTCGTAATGGGTGGAACAAACGACTTCGGACAGAATGCAGGCACACTCGATCGCTTCGTTCCCGGAATCCGTACACTTATCGAATCTCTTATCACAAAATTCCCGAACAAGCCCATCGTATTCTCCACACCTCTCCAGAATGGTGGCTATTTCTCAATTACAACAAACAAAGCAGGAGAAACACTTGCACAGTATGTTGCTGAAATAGAAGAGGCGTGCGCAGAGTATGGTATTCCCGTAATCAAGACCTACAGAAATGCAGCCTTTAAGG
>JAFQPF010000176.1 GCA_017411885.1 Clostridia bacterium | reverse complement strand
GGTGCTACTACCGTACTCAAGGTTCGTCCCTTCGGCGCAATAAAGATCTCGTAATGTCCGACAAGGCAAATTCACCTGTAGTATACACGCTTTTTTCGGGCTCAAAGGGAAACTGCACCTATATAAAGCAGGGTGACACCGAGCTGCTTATAGACGCCGGGATGGGTGTGCGCTCGATAGAGAGCGCGCTTAAGTCGCTCGGAAGCTCGCTTGCAAATATAAGCGACATCTTTATCACCCACGATCACAGCGACCACACGCGCGGACTTGAGGCGATCTGCTCAAAGCATACGCTTCGCGTGCATATCACCTCGCGCTCGGCAGAGGTAATTATAAATTCGCTTACGCCGAGCCTTAAGAGCGCGGCGTGTATCCATCCGCTTGAATACTCGGAAACGATCGGGGAGATAGAGATAAGCTCATTTCCCACCCCTCACGACAGCAAGGCGTCTGTCGGATATATTCTGAAAATGCCGGGGCAGACCGTAGGGTATGCCACCGACATAGGATATATTTCGGACACGGTAAGAGATGCTCTTACGGGAGTCGATTCGGTGATACTTGAAGCAAATCACGATATCGATATGCTTCTTGACGGAAATTATCCCGAATTCTTAAAGGAAAGAATACTTTCAAGAAAGGGGCATCTGTCAAACGATTCTGCCGCCGAGCTTGCGGCATATCTTGCCGAAAACGGCACGAAAAGCTTTTTACTTGCCCATCTTTCCGAGCAGAACAACGATCCCGAAATAGCCTTTGGCGCGGTATTCTGCGCGCTCTCCAACCCTGAAGCGCGAGGAATTTCGCTCAGAGTCGCTGAGCCGTCAACGCCAACAAAATTACTTTGAAAGGATAAATTATGACAGTCAACGTAATTTTTGTCGGCACGCTCAAGGAAAAATTTTTCAAAGAGGCGGTTGCCGAATACGAAAAAAGGCTTTTGGCGTACTGTAAGGTGAACAATATCATAATAAAGGACGAGCGCTTAAGCGACAAGCCCTCGGCGGCTGAAATTTCCGCCGCGCTTGAAAAGGAGGGCGAAAGAATTCTCGCCGCGCTCCCTGCACGCTCGTACAAGATCGCGCTTTGCGTTGAGGGAAAGCAGCTTAAAAGCGAGGATTTTGCCGCGCTTTTTGACTCGGTTGCCACAAACGGCTACGGCGAGATAAGCTTTATCATCGGCGGCTCCTTCGGACTTAGCGAAAAAGTAAAGGCGGCGTGCGACAAAAGGCTTTCGGTATCGCTTATGACCTTCCCCCACCGTATGATGCGTGTCATTCTTCTTGAACAGGTATACCGCGCATACAATATTTTAGGCGGCGGAAAATACCACAAATAAAATTTTTCGGAGTTGTTATGAACAAAACGGGTACGGCCTTGCGCAATCTTGCCGCAATATTGCTTTTTGCGCTGGCTTTGCTATTTATATACGTTTACGCGTCCGGCTCGATCCCGGGCGATACGCCCGAGCTGCCGCCGGAGCTTACAGAGCCGGCAGACTCACAGGTAAGCGAATCTGAGCTTGACATCCTTTTGCGCTCGATACCGACCTCGGTAGCGGGCAATACGGTCACAGACACGTATGATCCGGAAGCTTTAAGGCTCACGCTTGCGTCACTTGACGGATACAGACTTAACAGCACCCTCTCCCTTTCAAAAAAGAGTGTGACCGAGCCTGTCCGTATTCCCGATGAGATATTCGGAACCTACACGACCGAGCTTCAAGAAATGGAAGTCGGTCGCGTACAGCTCGAGCTTTACGACGGCAAGCTTATAGTTGACCGCGCCTCTAAGCTTGAGCTTTACGGAGATGACGGCACTCTTATATCGGATAATTTCACGCTTGCGCCCGCGTATCTGCGCGACAATGAAGGCAACGCGCTGTATTCGGGTGAGGACGGCTATTATATTGTCAGAGAAAACACGCTTGTAAAAAGCGATTTTTCAAGAAATTTACTTGAAAGACAGACGGAATACGAGAATACGCCCGATTTTGCAAACGACGGCGAGGGCCGATCCTTTTCGATAAAGGAAACCAAAGACGGTGTCCGCGTAGCCCTTTGCGCCGCAAACGGCGATGTTCTCACAGGCTATGATTACCTGCGTATATTTAACTTTTCCGAGGGGCTTGCCGCGGCGGTTTTGCCCGATTCAAGCATCTCGTTTATAGATAAGGACGGCAAGGTAGTTATAGAGGGTGTCCACACCTACAGAAACACGTCAGACCGTCACGTAGACAGGATGTACGTGCTTCCCGACACCTTCGGTACGGAGTCGATAGGTCAGCTTTATTTTGACCACGGCATCGCAGTTGTACGAGAAAAGACGGTCGATTACGTTTACAAGGAAAACACGATATCCGACACGAGCACAGTCATAAAGGCAAACGGCGAAAAGCTCGGGATACTTCGCGATTACAACGTGATCTGCGCCTCCGACGGCGCGGTAGTCGTCGAGCGTGACGGCAGATACGGCGTTTTTACATCAGAAGAGCGCTGGGCACTTCAGCCTGTATATGAAAAAATCGAGCCTTATTACGAGGGGCTTGCGGTAGTAAAGCAAAATGGAAAATACGCGCTTTACGACAGATCGGGAAATATCGTTTTACCTGCGCTTTTTGACTACATTTCCCCCGTATCTATGGGAAAAATCGTCGCTTACGAGGAAAACAAAGGCTTTATGCTTTTTGAAAAGCAGATAATAGAAGAATAAAGGAAAAGATTTATGAAAGAGGTTTTACTTCTCAAATACGGTGAGCTGATACTCAAGGGCGCGAACAAAAACGTCTTTGAAAATACAATGCTTCGCGATATCAGACGCAAGGTCGCGCCGTTTGGCGATTTTGAGGTGAGAAAGGCTCAAAGCACGGTATTCGTTGAACCGGCAGACGAGCTTGCCGACATTGACGGTGCGTTTGATGCCTGCCTTAAGATATTCGGCATATCATCGGTATGCCGTGCGGCGGTATGCGAAAAGAATATGGACACGATACTTGAAACGGTAAAAAGCTACGTCCCCGATTTTATGCGCACCTGCAAAACATTCAAGGCTGACGCGAGAAGAAGCGACAAGAGCTTCCCGTACAAATCTCCGCAGATCTCTGCTGAGGTCGGCGGCGCGGTGTTGTCACGCTTACCCGGCATCAAGGTCGACGTTAACAATCCCGACATCGTGGTAATGGTTGAGATCCGCGAAAGCGCGGCATACGTTCACGCGGGAAAATATAAGGGTGCCGGCGGTATGCCCGCAGGCTCAAGCGGACGCGGTCTGCTCTTGCTTTCAGGCGGTATAGACAGTCCGGTTGCCGGATATATGATGGCAAAGCGCGGCGTTGAGATCGAAGCACTCCACTTTGAAAGCTTCCCTTATACAAGCGAAAGAGCGCGCGAAAAGGTGCTTGAGCTTGCGCGTATCCTTTCGGGATATACTCCTTACGGAATAAAGGTACACGTGATCTCGCTGACTCATATACAAGAGGAGCTTAAAAACAACTGCGAGGAGGACTATTTCACCCTCCTTTTGCGCAGATATATGATGCATCTCGCTTCACGCGTGGCAAAGCAGTATAACTGCAAAGCACTTATCACAGGCGAAAGCCTTGCACAGGTGGCAAGCCAGACTATGCAGGCTATAGCCGTCACCGATAACGCCGCGGATATGCCGGTATTCAGACCGGCTATCGGTATGGATAAGGAGGAGATCATTCAGATCGCGAGAAAGATCGGCACGTTTGATACCTCGATATTGCCCTTTGAGGACTGCTGTACCGTCTTTACTCCCCGCCATCCGCGCACAAAGCCCGAGCTTGAAAAGGTGCTGGTGCAGGAAAACAAGCTTGATTTCAAGGCTCTCGCAGACGAGGCGTTTGAATCAATGTATACCGTTGAAATCAAGCCTGAGGGATAATTTTTTCGGCTTTTTAGGGCGTAAACACAAAGAAGCCCTTGACAAAACGGCGTTTTTTAGTTACAATTATAGTATGTGTAAATGTAAAATGCGGATAGTGTTTCGTAATTTACTATGCATAAATTAATTTTCATTCCAAGGAGGTGTAAATAGTGGAATTTAATATTATGTCTGCAATTGTTGCAGTCGTCGCGATCATCATTGGTCTCGGGCTCGGCTTTTTAGGCGGCGTTATCTACCGCAAAAAGGTTGCCGAAGCAGAGATCGGTTCCACAGAGGAGCAGGCGAAAAGAATCGTGGACGACGGCTTCAAGGAAGCTGAAACGCTTAAAAAAGAAGCGCTTTTGGAAGCCAAGGAAGAGATCTTAAAGCAAAAGAACGAATCCGAACGCGAAATCAAGGAACGCAGAAGCGAGCTTTCAAAGCAGGAATCGCGTGTTGCAAAGAGAGAAGAAACTCTTGAACGCAAGATCGAAAGCCTTGAAGCAAAGGAAGAAGCCCTTTCTGCCAAGATCAAGGAAAATGAAGAAGCGGCAGCCGAGATCGCCAAGCTTAAGGAAAGCGAGCTGCAGACTCTTGAAAAGCTCTCCGGGCTCACATGTGAGCAGGCAAAGGCTGAGATCATCGCAAGACTTGACGACGAGATCCGCCACGAAAAGGCTATGCGCCTTGCCGAATACGAGCAGCAGTTCAAGGATGAGGCGGACGAAAAGGCAAAGAACATTCTTGCTCTCTCGATCCAGAGATGTGCCGCCGATCTCGTTACCGAGGCTACGGTTTCTGTTGTTAACCTGCCCGGCGACGAAATGAAGGGCCGAATAATCGGTCGTGAAGGACGTAATATCCACGCGATCGAGGCTATGACAGGCGTTGACCTTATAATCGACGATACGCCTGAGGCTATCACCCTTTCAAGCTTTGATCCCATCAGAAGAGAGGTCGCAAGGATCGCTCTTGAAAAGCTTATCGGAGACGGACGTATCCATCCCGCACGCATTGAGGAAACTGTTGAGCGCGCACGCCGCGAGCTTGACGCAGTTATCAAGCAGGCTGGTGAACAGGCTACCTACGAAACCGGTATACACGGTCTTAACCCCGAGCTTATCAAGCTTTTGGGTAGACTTAAATACCGTACAAGCTACGGTCAGAACGTACTTAATCACTCTATCGAGGTTTCGATACTCTCCGGTATGATCGCGGACGAGCTCGGTGTAGACAGTATGCCCGCTAAGCGCGCAGGTCTTTTACACGATATCGGTAAGGCTCTTACACAGGAGATCGAAGGCTCACACGTACAGCTCGGTGTTGAAATCGCCAAGAAGTACAAGGAAAACAAGGAGATCATCCACGCAATTGAGGCGCACCACGGAGACGTTGAGCCCTCTACTATCACAGCGATCATCGTTCAGGCGGCAGATGCTATTTCTGCGGCACGTCCCGGAGCTCGCCGTGAGGATCTTGAAAACTACATCAAGCGCTTGCAGAAGCTTGAAGAGATCACAAACAGCTTCAGCGGCGTAGAAAAATCGTTTGCAATCCAGGCAGGCCGCGAAGTTCGTATCGCAGTCAAGCCCGAACAGGTCAATGACGAGCAGATGATCGTTATTGCAAGAGAAATTGTAAACAAGATCGAAAGCGAATTGCAATATCCCGGTCAGATCAAGGTTCATCTGATTCGCGAAAGCCGTGCAATAGATTACGCGAAGTAATCACGGCAAGGGATTTTCAGATATATATAGCTTAATCGCAATCACCGCGCAAAAGCGCTCACGCTTTAGCGTTAATATATATCAAGATGAATACGGAGAAGGTGCATACCTTCTCCGTATAATAATATCCGGATTTTCCAACCGAAGGGAAGGTTTTTATGAATCTGCGTTTTCTTTCACTTTTTGTAAAAAATATAAACGACGGCTCTGTGTCTACCCGGCAGAAATGCGGTAAGGCGGCAGGTATTATCGGCATCGTTTCAAACGTATTTCTTTTTATAATCAAGCTTATGATCGGTCTTGCCGCATCGAGTATTTCGATAATCGCGGACGCCGTAAACAATATAACCGACGCCGGAAGTGCCGTAATCACGCTCATCGGCTTTAAGCTTTCGGAAAAGCCCGCGGACGATGAGCATCCTTACGGCCACGCGAGAATCGAATACCTTTCGGGCTTTATCGTTTCGCTTATCATAGCCGTGCTCGGCGTGCAGTTCTTAAAGGATTCGATCATCGCCATAATAGACGGCACACGCTCGTTCTACAGCAATGCGTCTATAATTATTCTTGTTATCGCTATCCTTATAAAGCTCTGGCAGGCATCCTTTTACAAGGCAGTCGGCAAGCATATCGCCTCAGGATCGCTTATAGCGACCGCCGCCGACAGCAGAAATGACGTGATCTCCACCCTTGCCGTGCTTGTCGGCGCTATTATTTCAAGATTATTTGACATCAATATCGATGGCTACCTCGGCGTGGCGATCGCGGCGTTTATCATATATTCGGGAATAAAGCTCATCATCGAAACGGCAGACCCGATACTCGGTGTCGCCCCAGACGATACGCTTGTGTGTGAGATCGGCGAAAAAATTCTTTCCTATGACGGAATTTTGGGAATACACGACCTTATAATCCACAATTACGGAAGCGGCAGATGCTTTGCCTCTGTCCACTGTGAGGTTTCGGCAAGCGAGGATATTCTCAAAAGCCACGATCTTATCGACAATATCGAATTTGACTTTCTGCGCGAGAAAAATATTCAGCTTGTGATCCACATGGACCCGGTAGTCACCGACAACGAAGAGGTAAATACGCTTAAAATGGCGACAGGAGATATTCTGACGCGCCTTTCGCAAAAGCTCGGCGAGCCGATTTCGATGCACGATTTCAGAGTCGTTTTCGGTCAGACTCATACGAACATCATCTTCGACATAGTAATAAATCATTCGTTTGGGACAGACACACGCACGCTTTGCGATATGATCGAGTCGGAGCTTAAGAAGATAGACCCCTCATACAACGCGGTGATCTGTGTGGACAGAAACTATATCAGCTCGTCCACCTGACGCATCGCAAAAGCTTCACAGTAATATTTCTAACAAATATGATAATATTTTTGTATCACTTTGATAAGAAATAGTATAAAATCATATTGAAGGGACGGCAAGACTCTTTGCCGTCCTTAATCTTTCTGACACTTCAGGAGATATTAGCGTGAAAGTTTGATCTACGATAAGTGTTATCGGCTTATTTCACGCGCGAAATCCATACAAGTGCGCTACTATGGATTTCATTTTACTATTTGTGCCGCCGCCGGCGGCGGAATGGAGATTACTATGGAACAGTTAAAAAAGATCGGCAGCATCAAGCCGAAAAGCTCAAAGGAAATACCGTTTTCAAAAATAAGCCTCGGCTTTGAAAAGCTCGACCGCGCCGTGTTTGATCCGGCAAAGACCTATGACCACGTCGCATCGCTTGGCGTCAAGCTTGCGCGCATACAGTCGGGCTGGGCAAGGACAGAAAAGGAAAAGGGCATTTACTCGTTTGAGTGGCTTGACGAGATCGTCGAGAATTTTGTAAGCCGCGGCATTGAGCCCTGGCTCTGCCTTTGCTACGGAAACGCCTTATATACTCCTGCGGCAGAAAAGGTTTTCGGTGCCGTCGGATGCCCTCCGATCCATACCGAAGAGGAAATCCGCGGTTGGGAAAGCTACGTCAAGGCTGTAGCTACACGGTATGCGGGCAAGGTCAACTACTTTGAAATATGGAACGAGCCGGACTGGACAGGCTTCTGGAAGCACGGCGTAAATCCGACCGAGTTCGGTGAGTTTACAAACACTACGGCGAAATATATAAGAGAGGTCCGTCCCGACGCCAAGATCATCGGCGGCGTTCTCTCCGGGCGCAATCTTCATTTTCTCACCGCCGCACTTGAGGCAGGTCTTGCGGACAATATTGATTTTCTCTCCTTCCACGAGTATACAGCCGACGAAAGAGACGTTTTTGAAAAGGTCGACAGCTATCGCGCGCTTATAAAGCTATACAATCCGAAGGTTGAGCTTATTCAGGGTGAATCGGGCTCACAATCACGAAGCGGCGGTCACGGTGCGCTCTGGACAGGCTCGTGGACAGAAGAAAAGCAGGCAAAGCAGCTTGCGCGCCACACGATCGCGGATTTTATAACCGACGTACATTTCACCTCATATTTCACCTGTGTTGATATGGTCGAGGCTATAAACGGAACTGTCGGCGACAAGATTTCGTTTTCCGATTTCGGATATTTCGGCGTGCTCGGTCAGGATTTTGACGAAAACGGCGATCCGCTCGGCAATTACCGCAGAAAGCCTTCGTATTACGTGCTTCAGAACATCTGCTCGGTCTTTGTCGGTGATTTCAAGCCCTGCACGATACCGACCTTTGTTTATTCGCGCAACAGCGAAAGATTCTGGGACATACAGCCGAAAAGATACGAGCTTACCACAGGCTCTTTTGAAAACGAGCACGGCAAGATGTTTGCTTACTGGTATCCATCAAACATAATGTCGACATCGTTTTTCGGCTCAATAACGCTTGAAATTTACACCGAACAGAGGGAAATGAAGCTTATTGACGTAATGGACGGCTCGATATATGAGATACCCGAAAATATGCTCGAGGACAAGGGTGACGGGGTTTACGTTATAAAGGAGCTTCCTGTAAAGGACACTCCGCTTTTGCTTATGCTCGGCGATTTTTACAGGGAATGATATAGAGAATGCAGAGGTTTTTTCCTCTGCATTTTTGTTTGTCGGTGGAGGGGGGGATGGGGGG
>JAFQPF010000175.1 GCA_017411885.1 Clostridia bacterium | reverse complement strand
TGCGGCAGATGGGTAATGGATGCACTTTATAACGCCGATGCGCTTGAATGCGTAGCCTGTGCTGTTTGGGAAAACACACCGGAATACTGCAAGCACTGCGGTACGAAGGTGGTGCTTTCGGACAGCATCTGCCCTAAGTGCGGAGAACGCCTTTTATACGGAGGTAGCTTCAATGAACAATTCACCTAAAAGCAAAAAGTATATTTTGCTTGACTCCTTCGGAATGGGACCTTACGCTATGAAGCGTATAAAGATCTGCCCGAGATGCGGAAACATTAACGGCAAAAAAACGCTTATATGCCCCGTTTGTAAGAAGCTACTCAGCATAAAAACGCTGTTTGATTATTACAAAGCGATGCATACCTGCTGCGGATTTTGCGGTGAGCCTCTTTCAAAGGACGCGCTTTACTGTCCAAGCTGCGGCAGAAAAACAGATTATGATCAAGGCGAAAAGAATAATTACATCAAGGAGAACTGAACAATGAAAACGATTACACAGCTCAAACGAATATTTGCTATAGCATTAGTAGCAATAATGCTGACACTTTGCCTGCCGACTTCTCTGTTTGCGGCCAAGGAGATGTTCACAACATATCGGATCGATGACGTTACGATTGTCGGAATCGATGCACCGGTTGCAGGTAAAAAATTCGATTTCACTGCAGAAGAAAATTCACAGAAGTACAATATTGTCAAGGTTGTCTGGAAAGAGTATTCCGGCAACAATTACATAACAAGCTCCTCTGCGACAGCAAGTGCAGGAAATAAGTATTCGGTTTACGTAGTTCTTGAGGTTGCAAGTGCAGAACATTATTTTTCGACCGGTGAGGGAAGAGTATCTGCGGTTTCTTCTGTAACCGTAAACGGTAACACAGCAAATGCAAACAACATACAGGATACCACCCTTTTTGCGGTAGATGCATCCAAGTATGAGCACGATACCACATATCAGAAATATCTGACCGTTATTTACACGTTCCCGACGGTTGAAGCTGCTCCTATCGAAAGCATTGAGTTTGGCATTCCGGAGCTTGTTCCGGGCGAGCGTGTTCCTACTGTGTTTAATGCCAGCGGAATAACGATTGACAGTATAGACGGAAATGCAAACAACGGTCAGGTCAACGTTAACAAGCTTGAATGGTCTTTGCAGGACGGCACTACATTGGCGGGAAATGCGACCTTCGAATACGGCAAAAAATACACGCTTGAGCTTACCCTCGGCACGGCTTACGGTGCAAGCTTTGCCATAGACCCCAACCACCTTCTCTCACAGCCCGGCAAGCCGTTACCTGTTGTAGATGTTAAAATGAACGGGAAAACAGCGACTGTGCTTCCGACATACGACAGCTATTCCAACCTAAACGTAGTTGCCGCTTGTGTGCTCGATTGCGATAAAGCCGCTTCAATAAACAAGATCGAGCTTTCCGGCATTGATGCGCCCGTTGCGGGCAAAGCACCCGACTATACCTTTACCGGCGGAGCGGGATATGAAAACAACGGCAGAAATGACGCTTACTATAAAGACGGAGTATGCTGGTCTGAGGAAAACAGCTCTTATATCATCAATGACGGCACACACGCATTCTTACCAGGTAAGGCTTACCAGGTCGACATACGTATCAAGGCAAAGGAGGGATATGCCTTTGCAACCAATTCAAGCGGTAATGTTTCTATAACAGCCACTGTCAACGGAAAGAGCGCATCTGTTTCAGGAAACAAGAACGAAATACTTGTTACGTATGTATTCTCAGCTACAGATAATATCGCTCTCGGTAAGGTAGGCGTTACAGATATTGATGCGCCTGTAACAGGTAATACCCCCGACTATGACGCGGAATACGCAAACGTAAGCTACGGTCCTGCGGATTATGACGATGCAAGAACACAAAACGGCATCTCGTGGTATAACGAGACCGATAAGAAAACTATAGGCACAGGCGATAAGTTCGAGGCAGGTAAAACTTATACTGCACAGATTATGATCTGGGCGGATGACGGATATGAATTCCAGTATAAATCCGGCGAGATCGACGTGGCAGCTACCGTTAACGGTAAGGGTGCAGACGTAACCTCACGCAACGAAACAGAGGCTACTCTTTATTACACCTTCCCGGAGACCGAAGAGCACAAATGCTCGCCCAAGAAGGTAGAGGAATTCAAGGCGACCTGTACTGAAGACGGTAAGAAGGCTTACTACTTCTGCCCCGAGTGCGGTAAAAACTTTGAGGATTCCAAGTGCACCAAGGAAATTGCCGATATCAACGCATGGGGCGTGATCGAGGCAACAGATCATACCGGCGGCAAGGCTACCTGCGATACACGCGCTATATGTAAGGAGTGCGGAGAATTCTACGGCAAGCTTGCAGAGCACAGCTTTGGCACGTCCTGGGATTACAAGGACGAGAAGGGTCATGCTCACAAGTGTAAGGTTTGCGGAGTAACCGATACTGTAGTACCTCATAAGGGCGAAGCTGCCAAGTGCGGCGAGCTTTCAAAGTGTGTTGACTGTAAGGCTGAATTCGGTGAGGTGCTTCAGCATAAGTGGAGTACAGACTGGGCATTTACAGATTCAAAGGGACACGCTCATAAGTGTACAGTATGCGGAGAACACGACACTATTATTGAGCATAACGGCGGAAGCGCTGACTGTCAGACAAAGGCTAAGTGCACTGCCTGCGCTACCGAATACGGAAGCCTCGGTGAGCATAAGTGGAGTACCGCGTGGGATTATACGTCTGCTACAGGTCACGCACACAAGTGTACCGTTGCCGGCTGTGACGAGCATGACTCGATCGTTAAGCATACTCCCGGTCCTGCCGCAACAGAAACAAGCGAGCAGAAGTGTACCGTATGTAGCTTCGTTATAGCACCCAAGACAAATCACGTGCATAAGCTTATCCGCGTAGAAGCGGTAAACGCTACCTGTACAAGTGCAGGCAAAAAGCAGTACTATTATTGCGAAAGCTGTAGCGATCTTTACGAGGACGGCAAGGGCACAAAGCTTATAAAGGACCAGGAGAGTCTGATTATTCCCGCTACAGGACACAAGGAATCCAAGTGGAAGTCGGATGCTGACACACACTGGAAGGAATGCAACGTTAAGGGATGCGGTGTAATAATCGACGGCACCAAGCTTGCGCACGAATTTTCCAAGAACAAGTGTACCGTATGCGGATATAAATTAGCAACAAAGGATACGGAAAAGGAAGAAAAGCAGACCAAAGAGAACGAGGAAACGGCTTCTGAGGAAGTATCCGACACAAAGGATGAGACTGACAGCGAGGTCAAGGACGAAATAAAGCAAGAGGATAGCGAAAAAGCAGAAGAGATAACAGAGAATGAAGAAACGCAGAATATTCCGGCTTGGGTTATCATAGTTGCGATCGTCGCGCTTCTCGCAGTAGCTCTTATCATTGTGACGGTTGTAATTATCACAAAGAAAAAATAAGAATAAATGAAGGAGGCAGGCAAATGAAATGGCTGGTTTTCATCGCCGGTGCAATTCTGAGCACGGTTGCCGTATTTCTTGTGCTTGATAAGCAAAAACGCAGAGATACGCTTATCGAATCTGACGAAATGGACGGCGGCGTGACGCACTATGACAGCGGTGAGGATGCACCGAAAACCATAAATTCTACCGAAATCGTTAAATTTAATTGCACGTTTTCATTGCTTGCCTGCTCTGATTGTGATGACCTTGGGAAGCTCCGCTATGCCTATAATGCAAAGACCGATAACAAAACGGTGAACGTGACTGTTGAAAGCTTTGACAGAATAAGCGGGGAAAAAGGCAGCTTTATTGCCGATTATGACTTTATGAGAAGGCTTAGTGAGCTTGTAATCAAGCACAGACTTGTTGAGCATAACGGATTTTTCCACAAGGTCAGCGGGCTTCCCGATATGTATGGCGCAAGCATAGACATCGTTTATGAAAGCGGTGAATATATTCACGCTTACGATAATCAGAGCAACTTTTTAACGTATGAGGCAATGAGTGATATAAAGGCACTTTTCGACTCGTGTAAGGCAAAATAAAATTTGAAAGGAAGAATGTTATGTCGATATTTGATAAGCTTAAGAGAAACGTTACCGATGCGATAAAAAATGTGGCAGGAGAGGCGGTAAGCCGTGCGGTAATAAAGTCAGAGAATTTTAGCTTTTCCGCTCTTCCCGAAAGCCTTGAACAGTTAAAGGCTTTGCCCGAGGCAAGCCTTGACTGTCCGTATAAAACGGCGGCGCTCACCGTGTGTGCGCTTTGTGCATATGCGGCGGATAAGGCTATCGGCACAGAGATGCTCAATTTCCTTCGCGGACCGCGCCCGCTTTCAAATCACGAAATATCCTTTCTTAACGACCGCTTCAGCGAAAGCACTTACGTGCCCTTCTCCTATTTTAAGGGCGCTGTACCCGAAAACGACTATACTCCCGACACTCCGTTT
>JAFQPF010000174.1 GCA_017411885.1 Clostridia bacterium | reverse complement strand
GTGGAAATTGGTTATAAGAGCGTCTGTTGCCTTGAACTTATATCCGGGATATATGAAAATTCCCGTGTCACCCTCTATAGGATGCACGATGCCGTTTTCGTCAGATGCGCTTTCAAGCGTGCGGCAGGAGGTAGTACCGACCGCGATTATTCTGCCGCCGTTTTTCCTG
The DNA here is from genome assembly GCA_017411885.1 of Clostridia bacterium. The sequence continues at coordinate 8,411 of JAFQPF010000174.1, read as the reverse complement.
CGCTCGTTGATAATGTCAGCCGACTCCTTTGTGACCGTAATGTATTCGGTGTGCATGATATGCTCATCAAGCTTGTCTACCTTGACAGGTCTGAAGGTACCGAGCCCTACGTGAAGCATAACAGGCACGATCGCCACACCTTTTTTTCTTATGGCATCAAGCAATTCGTCTGTAAAATGCAGACCTGCGGTAGGAGCCGCCGCCGAGCCCTCGTGCTTTGCGTATACCGTCTGATAACGGCTTTTGTCCTCAAGCTTTTGTGTAATATACGGCGGAAGCGGCATATTGCCGACTATGTCAAGGACGTTGTATATATTTTCGTACTTATCCTTGTCGTAATCAAACTCAAGCAATCTGTTACCGCCCTCAAGAGTTTCCTTTACAGTCGCACGCAATATACCATCGCCGAATATAATTATAGTGCCGGGCTTGCACTTTTTGCCCGGGCGAACGAGCGTTTCCCAAAGATCGAGCCCGTGGGATTTTAACACTACTACCTCAATGCTTGCGCCGGTGCCTTCCTTAAGCCCGTACATACGCGCAGGGATCACCTTGGAATTGTTTATCACAAGCACGTCGTTTTCGTTTATGTGATCGATTATATCGTGAAATATCTTGTGCGTGAGTGTATTATCCTCGCGGTTTACTACCATCAGCCTTGAGCTGTCGCGCTTTTCTATCGGGGTCTGTGCGATAAGCTCCTCGGGCAGGTCGTAATAAAAGTCACGTGTGGTAAGTTCTGAGGGAACACGCTTGTTGTTGATCATTGTTAATCTCCATTCTGTCGCTCAAAGCGACAAGGTTAGTGCGGATACAGAATGACTTGGATTTGAGGTGGAGTGAATGTCAGACTGCAAAAAAAGGGTTTTCAAGGGCTGTGCAACGGCACTTATAACGCCCTTTTCAAAGGGAAGTATAGATTATGAAAGCCTTGAAAGACTTATAGAATTTGAAATAAATGAAAAAGCGGATGCGCTTGTAGTATGCGGCACAACAGGCGAGTCTGCCACGTTAAGCGACGATGAAAGACGAAATCTCATATCGTTTGCGGTGGAAAAGGTAAACGGGCGCGTGCCGGTGATAGCAGGCACTGGATGCAATAACATATCAAACGCCGTGAGCCTGTCAAGCTTTGCAAGCGAATGCGGAGCGGATGCCGTTATGACTGTAACGCCGTATTATAACAAGGCAAGTGCTGCGGGGCTATATAAAAGCTTTACCGCTATAGCCGATGCGGTAAAGATACCGGTCATACTATACAACGTGCCCTCAAGGACCGGAATAGACATACCGTTGTGGCTTTATAAGGAGCTTGCCGCACACGAAAACATATGCGCAGTCAAGGAAGCAAGCGGAAACATCGTAACCGTTGCAAGTATACTTGAAAGCTGTGAGGGTAAGCTTGAGGTATACAGCGGAAATGACGATATGACGCTTCCGGTGCTTGCACTTGGCGGAAGCGGAGTCGTTTCGGTCGTGTCAAACGTTATGCCGCGAAGAGTACACGATTTATGCCGTGCCTTTGAAGAGGGACGGGTACGCGAAAGCGCGCAGATCCAGCTTGAGCTTTTAAGACTTATAAAGGTGTGCTTTTCACAGGTAAACCCGATACCGGTCAAAACCATGGCATCGCTTATGGGGCTTTGCTCGGATGAAATGCGCCTTCCGCTGTGCGCTCTCTCGGATAAGGAGATCGACGCACTCAAGTCGGTAATGCGTGAGTACGGTCTTTTGTAAAATATAAAAATACGGGCTGCCGTTTTATGCGACAGCCCTATGCTTATGCCTTTTCGATTTCGGCAAACGCCGCGTCGAGATAATCGTTTTCCATAAGCTCAAGCATACCCTTGTCCGAAAGAGCCGCAAGCTTGGGGTCGATCGGGATCTTGGCAAGCACCTTGAGTCCGAACTTTTCAGCGGTTTCTTCAACGTGACTGTCGCCGAATACCTTGTATTCCTTGCCGCAATCGGGACACTTGTAATAGCTCATATTTTCAACTATTCCAAGAATCGGGATGTTCATCATCTTTGCCATATTGACCGCCTTTGAAACGATCATATTTGAAAGCTCCTGAGGGCTTGTTACGATAACTATGCCGTCAAGCGGAATGGACTGGAATACGGTAAGCGGAACGTCGCCTGTTCCGGGGGGCATATCGATATACATATAGTCCACGTCGTTCCATATAACGTCGGACCAGAACTGCTTGATAACGCCCGCGATTACAGGACCTCTCCATACTACGGGAGTTTCCTTGTCGCTAAGTAAGCAGTTAACGCTCATAACCTCGATCCCGGTCTTTGTTGTAAGAGGGAACATACCGCCCTCGCCGTCGCCTGTGACCTCGCCCTCTACGGCGAAGATCTTGGGAATAGACGGGCCTGTAACGTCGGCATCAAGAATAGCGGTCTTGAAGCCGAGTCTTTGTGTTGTGACCGCAAGCATAGAGGTTACCGCCGATTTGCCGACTCCGCCCTTTCCGCTTACGATACCTATAACCTTCTTTATATTTGAAAGCTCATGCGGCTGTTCAAGCAAGCTTTGCTTTTCCTGTTCACGGGAGGAACAGTTTGCCGAGCAGGTAGAGCAATCGTGTGTGCAATTTTCAGACATTTTTTCGCTTCCTTTCGAGTTTTATGTTGCTACGTACTATATTATATCACTTTTTTTATAAATTGCAATAGCAAAAGACCATTATTTTTTGATTTTTGCTTTACCGCGAAAACAAAAAGGCGTCAGTCTGCACAAATTGTTTACAAATATTTATGAGTTTTGTCTAAAATCTCCTGTATACTGAGAATAAGAAAACACTTAAAAGGAAGAATACTATGAAAGAAAGATTTACACGGTTTATGTACGGCCGTTACGGTATAGACAAGCTCGGTTACGCAATTCTTATATGCTCTATGGTTTTGACACTTCTCACCTCGCTATTTGGCGGAGAGGGAGACCTTGTCGCTATGGCTTTGCTTGTCTGGGGAGTGTACAGATTTTTATCGAGAGATATATACAAGCGCACGCGTGAAAATCAGAAGTTCTTAAGCATAAGCGCAAGCCTTAAAAAGAAGCTCGGACTTATCAAAAATAAGCTGCGCGACCGTAAGACTCACAGATATTTTGAATGCACGACCTGCCACAATACGCTGAGAGTTCCCAAAGGTAAGGGAGAAATAAGAGTCACCTGTCCCGTATGCAAGACGGTCACTATCACCAAAACGTAAATAATTTAAAATACTATTTACTTTTTTCGCCGTATATGTTAAAATGTTGGGTGTAAGAATAGTAAAAAAACGGCGGTGAGAAATTGGAACAGAATAATAAACGTCCGCACGGTGGCGTTAACAATAATATACCGGGTGCACAGAAGCCGCAGAGAGCCGGGACAAGCCGTGTAAACGGCAGCGTGCCGCGCACGCCCGCAAATACGGGCGCAAACGGTACACAGCCTAAGAGCGTGCGTCCGAATACAGGTGCAAGGCCCGCGCAGCCTCAGACTCAAAAGGCAGGTCAGGTTGCTCAGAACGGCACCGTATACCGTACGAGCAAGCCGATAAACAGCGGCAAGTCTGCTGCGCCTCAGAAGGGTGAGATCAGACTCAGTCAGGCAGACAGAGAAAGGCTTATAAGAGAAGAGCAGAACAGAATTAAAAAGAAACGCAGGGCGTTTTGGGAATATATAGGCTCGATCGCCTTGATGTTTGTGATATTTCTTCTTGTCGCAGTGCTTCTTGTTTCGTCTGTGTTCTTTATAAATCTGTTTGCGCATAAGGATCCCGATGCCAGAAGCTATTCTCTTGTGCTTTCGGACTATGAAAACGAGCTTGTCATCGAAAACGGAAGCGTCGTGGGCGATGACGGCATAAGATACGTTAACTTTTCGCAGATAGCCGAGTTTTACGGCTTTGCGATGGTCGGAAGCATAGACAATATGAAGTACGTTGTCAAGGAAAGCGAAAACGAAACGGTTTCGTTCAAGCCCGGGTCTGATAAGGTGCTTGTAAACGACGTCGCGCTCAGAAGCGGCGGACACGCGTTTTATGAAAACGGAGACCTTTTTGTGGATCAGAAATTCGTGAGCGAATATATAAAAGGCTTTGAGCTTCTGACAGACACACAAAAACGCACGGTAAGCCTTTCGCGCATACTCACGAATACTCTTGACGCGCAGGGCAAGATCGCGGACGGAAGCGATCCCGAATACGAGTCTATAGCATTCTCGCTCAAGGCACCTGTTGTAACCGCTTCTATATCCGAAACCGATTCGGCGGTCGTTATGCCGACATTTGAGTTTTTGTCAAACCTCAAGGCATACGAGGATTATATGAATCCCGGAAGTACGACCGAATTTTTGACTCTTGTAAGCGTAACGAGCAAGCTTTCCGAGGACTATATCCCGACAGGGCTTTCGCTTCTTTCCTATGGTGACGGTATGTATCTCAAGGAATATGCCGCAAAGTCCTTTGAAGCGATGATGAAGGAAGCCGCTGCCTGCGGAATTTCCGGCATTACCGTAAACAAGGCTTACGTCAGCTATGAAGAGGCCTTGACCGCCTATAACGCCGTGGTCGACAAGTACGTAAATCTGCTTGGAAATGATCAGGCTAACAGATATGCGGCGGCGACCTTGCCTCCTCCCGGCACGGACGAGCATCAGACAGGCCTTTCGGTCGACCTTGGTCTTCAGGTAGGAGCTTATTTTTCATCAAGCACAGCCTTCGCATGGCTTTGCGATAACTCTTATAAATTCGGATTTATCTTAAGATATCCGCCGAACAAGACCGACGTTACAGGTCACGTGTATAAGCCCGAGCAGTTCAGATACGTCGGAAGATACCACGCTGTACGAATGAACGCTCTCGGACTTACTCTTGACGAATATGCCGAATATCTTGGACTTTGATAAAGAAAAAATCGCCCGCCGGGCGATTTTTTTCTTGCTTTCGGATAAATATGAGAAAAAATCCGCCAAAAGCGGGCGCGAAAATACTTAAATGTTGTTTTATTTCGACAAATATTTTTCGCGAGCTTTAGAAATTCTTGACAAATAAAATCAAATTACATATAATAATAGTACCGTTGTGTTAAAAGGAGAATGACCAGTGCAGTTAAAGGTTGTAAAATTCGGCGGAAGCTCACTTGCTGATGCCGCACAGTTCAAAAAGGTATACGACATAGTAAAGTCGGATAAATCAAGAAGATTCGTTGTTCCGTCGGCGCCGGGTAAGCGCTCCAAGGATGACACCAAGGTTACGGACATGCTCTATATCTGCTACGATATGGCGGCAAGCGGCGACATTATAGACGAATATTTCGGCTTTATTGAAAAAAGATATAATGAGATAATAAGCGAGCTTGGAATAGAGCTTTCACTCGAAAAGGATTTCGAGGTGATAAAGAACGCATTCACCCATAAGGCAGGTAAGGACTACGCTGCAAGCCGCGGCGAATATCTTAACGGTAAGATACTTGCGAAATATCTTGAATTTGATTTCATCGATCCTGCCGAATTTATATATTTTAAGGACAACGGTACGCTTGATTCCGAGCGCACTAATCTCTTGCTTGCAGATGAGCTGAAGCGCCACGATTACGCGGTAATCCCCGGCTTTTACGGCTCTATGCCCAACGATACGATCAAGACCTTCTCCCGCGGAGGCTCGGATATAACCGGCTCTATCGTTGCGCGTGCCGCAGGTGCGGACGTTTATGAAAACTGGACAGACGTAGACGGATTTCTGATGGCAGACCCGAGAATTATTGATGATCCCGATATCATCAGAACTATCACCTACAGAGAGCTTCGCGAGCTTTCTTATATGGGCGCGACAGTTCTTCACGAGGACGCGATCTTCCCGGTAAGATTTGCAGGTATTCCGATAAATATCCGCAACACCAATAACCCCGAGGCAAAGGGTACTATGATCATTGCCGCCTCAAGCAAGGATGACGGTCACGGTGTAATTACCGGTATTGCGGGCAAAAAGGGCTTTTCAACGCTCACCATCGAAAAGGATATGATGAACGCCGAAATAGGCTTTGGCAGACGTGTTCTTGAGGTCTTTGAGCAAAATGAGGTCTGCTTTGAGCATCTCCCCTCCGGAATCGACACGCTTTCGGTCGTAGTATCGACAAGCGACCTTCATAAGAACAAGGATAAGGTGTTAAACGGCATATTCAAGGCGGTAACACCCGACAGTATGACTGTTGAGGACGGCATTGCGCTTATCGCGATAGTCGGACGCGGAATGGTTGAGGCAAAGGGTACTGCATCCAGAATATTCAAGTCTATTTCGGACGTGGACGTTAACATAAAGATGATCGACCAGGGTTCAAGTGAGCTTAGTATCATTATCGGTATCGCCGAGGACGATTTTGAAGTTGCTCTCAAAGCGATATATAACGAATTCTGCCCTAAAAAGTAAGTCACAGGAGAATCCCAACAAATCGGGATTCTCCGCGTTTTTTATTGTATAAAGCAACTGCCGCGCGAATATTGCGGCAACCCGGAGAGAAAAATGAAAAAATACCCATTGTTTGATTTTCACACGCACGTGTATCCAGATGCTATCGCCGAAAGGGCGGTAGCCGCGCTTAATAAATTCTACGATTTTGTCTGCGATTGCAACGGCACCTACGGTGAGCTTGAGCGCACTTCAAATGAAGCCGGAGTAAAGGGCTTTTTGCTTCTTGGAACTGCGACTAACGCTCATCAGGTGGAAAAGGTAAACGATTTTGTGGCGGAATGTATGAAAAAAGGCAGAGAGCATGGCTTTGACGCTCACGGCTTTGCGGCAATTCACCAGGATATGACCGATTTTGACGCTGAGCTTGAACGTGTACAGGCACTCGGAATTTCGGGTATAAAGATGCATCCGGATATTCAGCGCGTCGATATAGATGACGAAAGGCTTATGCCGTTATACAAGTCGTGTGAGGCGCGCGGTATGCCGGTGTATCTTCACATAGGTGACAACAGGGAAGAATACAGATATTCCGAGATACAAAGACTTGACAAAATAATAAACGCCTGCCCGGAGCTTATTATTGTCGCGGCGCATTTCGGAGGCTACAGCGCGTGGGAATATTCAACCGCCTTCGCAGGCAATAAAAACGTGTATTACGACACCTCAAGTGCGCTCGTGTATAAAGAGCCGGAGGTGTTTGAAAGACTTATTGAAAAGCTCGGTCACAAGCAGATAATGTTCGGAACAGATTACCCTTGCACCGATGCAAGACGTGATTTTGAACGCTTCTTAAGGCTTGATCTTGACGAAAGCGTCAGAGAGGATATTCTGTATAACAACGCGATAGAATTTTTTGACAGGATAGCAAAAAAATGATATTTTCAGAATTTGTAAGCGCACTTCCCGATTGCGACATATGGCAGTATCTTAAAAGCACAGGCCGGAGTATCGTTATGTATGGTATGGGAAACGGCGCCGATAAGATCATTTCAAGGCTTGATGCGCTTGGAGTAGAGATCGCCGATTTCTTCGCGTCAGACGGCTTTGTAAGAGGTCAGTATTTTCATAACAAGCGTGTGCTTTCCTTTTCCGAAATAAAAGAAAAATACAAGGATCCGATCATACTTGTTTCCTTTGGAAGTGAAAGGGAAGAGGTGATCGGGCTTATAAGCGAAATTTCCCAAAGCTACGAGCTTTATCTGCCCGATGTACCTGTTGCGGGCGAAGAGGTTTTCGACCGCGGATTCTTTGATAAGCATATAAATGAAATCGAAAGAGCATACAATGCTTTTGATGACGAGCTTTCAAGACGCGTGTTTTGTGACGTTATAGCTTATAAGCTTACGGGAAAGATAGAATATCTGCTTGAAAATACGCAAAGTGATACGGAAGTTTACACAGAGCTTTTCGATCTTAAAAAATGGTCGTGTACTGCCGATCTCGGTGCGTATAACGGAGACAGCGCGGCATTTGTAAGCGAGCTTGCGCCGGGGGTTAAAAGGATCATTGCGTTTGAGCCTGACCGCAAAAATTTTATAAAGCTCGAAAATAATACAAAAGAGCTTGGTGTGACTGTTGAAGCACACAACGTGTGCGCGTGGAGTGAAAAAACGACACTCTTTTTTGAACGCGGAGGAAACCGTAATTCAACCGTGTCTGACATCGGACATACGGCATCACGCGGGGACACCAAAAAAGTTGAAGTGCAAGCCGATACGCTTGATAATATTCTTGACGGCAGAGGCGTGGATTTCATAAAATTTGACGTGGAGGGCAGTGAGCTTGATGCGATATGCGGATGCGAAAACACCATCCGGGCTTTTTTGCCCGATATGCTCGTTTCGGGCTATCACAGAAGCGAGGATATATTTGTCCTGCCGCTTAAATTAAAGGAGCTTTTGCCTGCGCACAGGATATATTTCAGACGGAAAAGGTGCCTGCCGGCG
>JAFQPF010000173.1 GCA_017411885.1 Clostridia bacterium | reverse complement strand
TACTACAATATCTATGTACTTTTATGCCGGCATAACGGCAGAACGGAGATCATTATGGCAAAAAGGCCTGAGATATCGCCAAAGAACCCGGAAAAGCTTATTATACGCACGGATGCCGTATCTAAAATTGACGACGTTGAAACAGAACGCAGTGCTTTACACGAGCATATTGAGATAAAATGCTTCTATGAGGGAAGCTCTACTCTCATCATCGGTACCGAAACGGTTTTCGCCAAGGCAGGCGACGTTGTAGTCATCAACCCTTACGAATTCCACGCCACTATCGGATACGGTAATCCAAAGGGCAAATATCATTTATTTATGCTCTCCCCCGATTATTTCGATTTCTTTGACGGACTTGATCTGCGTGCTATGCTCTTTGCGCGCCAGGAAAGCTTTGCGCCGATCTACAAGCAAAACTCACTGATATTTGAAATACTTACAAGGATCGCCGACGAGGACAAAAAACGTCTTCCCGCTTATGATATTGCTATCAGAGGTCTTATGGCCGAGCTGTTCGCGCTTTTTATGCGCGAGGGGATCACAAGAAAAGAAAAAAGTGCGCTTAACAAAAATATCCTTAATTCATATCAGGTTATCGAGCCCGCGATGCGTCACATCAGGGACAATTATTCAAAGCAGGTCACAATCGACGAGCTTGCGGGTATGTGCGGTGTAAGCAAGCATTATTTTTGCCGCCTTTTCAAGTTAGTCACCGGCAAGAGTGCTATGGAGCATTTAAGAGATTACAGGCTTGCCGTTTGCGACACACTTTTACTTGAAACAAGCAAAAGCTTAAGCGAAATATCCGAGCTGTGCGGATTTGAAAACGCAAACTATTTATGCCGGTGCTACAAAGCCAAATACGGCATTTCTCCCGGAAAAAGAAGAAACAGCAAATAATACGCAAAGAAACCGCTATTCTTAGCGGTTTCTTTCTTTTATTGCCGTTTTACATTGGGTTTGTCACAAGCACAGGTTAATATTGTGCTATTTTTGGTTAATACAGTTCATTGAAAAAACATTTGAAATTTGTCATAATATAATCAGCAAATATGAAAGGTGTGTTATACAGTGAAAACATCCGATATTAAAAAAATTGACATTCACGCTCATGCTCAGCTGTTCACCGATTATCTGCCGCCACTTTATAACGGCAGAAAGCTTTTGAGTGCCGAAGAAATGATATCATTCTATGATGAGCTGGGAATAGAGAAAGGCGTATTATTGCCTATATCCTCAATTGAAGGTCAGTTCATTGTCCAGCCATGCGAAAACGCAAAATATCTCACAGAGAAATACCCGGATCGTTTTCTTTGGTTCTGCAATATAGATCCCCGCTCCATGTCAAATGACGGCAAGCAGGATTACAGCGAATTACTCGCCTTCTACAAATCCATCGGTGCTAAGGGCGTTGGTGAAGTGACCTCAAACGTATATATTGACAGTCCCGATATGAACCGCATTTTTTCCGCTTGTGAAGAACTTGAACTCCCTGTACTTTTGCATATAGGTGCAGGCTTCTACAGCTACGGTGTAGTAGACGATTTAGGTCTTCCTCGACTTGAAAGAATGCTAAAGGCCCATCCAAAGCTTAAATTTTTAGGCCACTCCCAGGTTTTCTGGACCGAAATATCAAGTGACAACACAGAAGAAACCCGTGACGGCTGGCCCTCGGGCAAGGTTGACGGCGGAAGAATTACAGAGCTTATGCGTGAATACGGCAACCTCTACTGCGACTTTTCTGCAACGAGCGGCTCAAACGCAATGATGCGCGACCCGGAGCACGCGTTCAGGTTTATCGAAGAATTCTCGGACAGAATTCTTTACGGCACCGATTATTGTCTTGCAGGTCAGACCTTCCCCTATAAGTTTAACGGCTTTTTAAATGAAAACGTTGAAAACGGAAATATATCAATAGAAGATTATACAAAGCTTGTACGCACAAATGCAGAAAAATTACTGAAAATATAAAAATTGCCTTTCAGGAGGAAGAACAATGGCAAAATTAGCATTACTTGGCGGCGAGCCGACGATTAACGAAAATAACGTTCCCGAAAGCCTTTTCAAGTGGCCGATCATCACAAAAGAGGACGAGGATATTGCGCTTGACATTATAAGAAACAACAGATTTTCCGACACCGATATCACCGAAAAATTCCAAGAGGAGTTTGCTTCCTGGATCGGCAGACGTCACGCTGTTGCCTACTGCAACGGTACCGCTTCACTTACCGCGGCGATGTTTGCTATCGGGCTCGGTCAGGGGGATGAGATAATCTGCCCCACAAAGACATATTGGGCAAGCATTTCCCAGGCTCTCAACTTCGGTGCGTCAGCCGTATTCTGCAACATTAACGAGATGCTCAGTATGGATCCTGACGACATTGAGCGCTGCATCACCAAAAACACAAAGGCTATTATGGTAGTACACTATTTCGCATATCCGTGCGATATGGACAGGATAATGGCTATTGCAAAAAAGCACAATCTTTACGTTATCGAGGACCTTTCCCACGCCCAGGGCGGTATGTACAAGGGAAAGAGGCTCGGAACCTTCGGCGATATAGCCGCATCCTCGCTTATGAGCACAAAATCCTTTGCCGCAGGTGAGCTTGGCATTCTTGTTACAGACAACAGACGCTTCTACGAGCGCGCTCTCGCATTCGGTCACTATGAAAGAAACAACGCAAACTACATTACCGAAAGCGACGAGCTCAAGCCTTATTTCCACATTGCTCTCGGCGGACTTAAGGGCAGACCGAATCAGCTTTGCTGTGCTCTTGCTCGCAATCAGCTCAAATATTACGATGAAAGATGCGCCGAGATAAGACGCGCTATGAATTATTTTTGGGATCTTTTAGAAGGTCTTCCCGGAATCAGGGCTTTAAGAGTTGACGAGTCAACAGGCTCCAATATGGCGGGCTGGTACTGTCCTCACGGTATATACAAGCCCGAGGAATTGGGCGGTCTTTCGGCAAAGCGCTTCTGCGAGGCTATACGCGCCGAGGGCTTTGATTACTGCTGGGATGGCGGTAACTATTGCTTACATACGCACAACTTCTTCAAGAGCTTTGACCTTCAGAATTCGGGCAAGCCTTCAAGGATCGCATACAATGACAGAGACGTGCGCGAGGATGACAGCAAATGCGCGCCTTCCGAAAAAATGGGCTGCTTCACGATACCGTGGTTCAAGCATTACGACAAGGAGTGGATAGAGCTTTACGCATCCGCTTTCCGCAAGGTTATAGAAAATCACGAGGAATTACTCGAAAACGACAACAATACAGCCCAGGGCGGAAGATGGTACGGTGCAGAAAATGAATAAAAGCTATTTAAGTTTCGGTATTCTCGGCTGCGGTTTAGTTGCAAACATTCACGCCGAAGCGCTGAAAAGCCTTGACGGTGCACGATTTTTGTGCGTTACCGACACAAATCTTTCAAAAGCCCGCGACTTTGCAGGCAAGCACGGTGTGAGATGCCACGACAGCTTTGAAGATATGTTAAACGACTCTGAAATTGACGCTGTTTGCATATGCACTCCAAGCGGTTTTCACGCCGAAAATGCCATACGTGCGCTTAACGCCGGCAAGCACGTCGTTCTTGAAAAGCCGATGGCTCTGAATACCCAAGACTGCGAAAGAATTAAGGAAGCCTGCGCTAAAAACCGAAAGCTTCTCACGGTTATTTCTCAGCTTCGCTTTTCAAATGACGTTGCCACGGTAAAGGAAGCGATCGATTCGGGCAAGCTCGGAAAGATCGTAATGTGCAGTGCTTATATGAAATACTGGCGTTCACCCGAATACTATTCGGATGTAAGCTGGAGAGGCACGTTTGCCTTTGACGGCGGTATTCTTATGAATCAGGGCGTTCACGGCGTTGACATGCTTCTTTACCTTGCGGGCAACGCAAAGGTTATAAATTCAAAGGGCAAGAGATTATTTCACGACATAGAGTTTGATGACACGGTTATTTCTATGCTTGAATTTGAAAGCGGTGCTCTTGGTGTAATTGAGGCATCCACCTGCGCGTATCCCGGTCTTGAAAGGCGTATTGAAATTATCGGCACGACAGGCTCGGCGGTTCTGATCGAAAATATGATCGACAAGCTGATCATCGACAACAACACGGTGATAACAAAGGAAAATCTTTTCAAGTGCGGTTCCGCAAACAATCCCGCGTCGATCGATTATGTATGTCACGCAAGGCAGATAGACAACTTTATCCGCGCGATCCTTCACGGAGAGAAGCTTATGATCGACGTTGAAGACGGCGCGATGGCTATCGAGCTTATTGAGAAGATATACAAAAATGCTTCCGGACTTAGCTCTCTGTAACTTCGAAGCTCGCACTCTCCCTCAGTCTTTTGCTACGCAAAATCCAGCTCCCTCCCAGAGGGAGCCTTTTTTTCCTTGACTTTTCAAGTATTTTATACTACAATATCTATGTACTTTTATGCCGTATAACGGCAGAACGGAGATTATTATGAGATACAGATTTTTACGCTTTCCGGGTGGCAAGGCCAAGGCTGTCACCTTCAGCTATGATGACGGTTGTCCTGCCGACATTCGTATGTCCGACGTTTTATCGTCATACGGACTTAAGGGCACGTTCAATCTTACAAGCAACAGATTTATCAGCCATCTTTCAGACGAGATCATCCG